>JAGDXV010000015.1 GCA_023261805.1 Candidatus Parvarchaeota archaeon
CCTGCAGGTGTCGCAGTTACCCCCAACGGTCAGTACGTGTATGTTGCTAATCAAGGTAGTAGCACCGTTTCAGTTATCTCTACCTCTTCCAATTCTGTTGTTGCCACTATTCCTGTCTATGCTAGTCCTAGTCCAAGAGGCCTTGCGGTAAGCCCAAATAGTGAATATCTATATGTTACAAATGGGAACGGTGGTGATATGTCAGTAATTTCATTAAGAACAGATTCCGTAATCGCCACAATTCCGATTCCATACACTAAACAAGTTGTTTTTAGTCCAGATGCCAAATTTTTATATGTTACTACTCCTTATGCTTATAAGTATCAATTAGAAGTGGTATCAATTTCAAATAATAGTTACATAAATGTTACTGCAGCTATATATCCCCCATGGGCGAATTTATGTGGAGTTAATGATGGTCCTTTGGGGAATGGGGCAGCATGTTAAGGAGTATAATTTGTATTTCATGGATCTTTTCATATAAATTATGGACCGCTTGGAAGTGACTGTTGAGTTCGCGATTGGAAATCAAGAATAAATAGAACTTAATTTTTGTTTTAGTGATCGTTGGTTTTCTGCTAAATTTAAGAAAAATGAAATCATTTATATAAAGATGCGAGAAGGAAAATCTGTGGTTTTAATCGTGAGATGAAAGCTAACCGAAAATTAAAAACATAAATAACATAGGGGATAGAATAGCGATATGTTAATTATATATAAATTTTGGTTGTACTTATTGTCTGTGAAGTTTTTGGGAAAAAAACAGCTGGTGAAATTAGCAAATGGATGATGAAGCATTGGTGAGAATCGCATTGAACAGGGGGATATTCTTTCCAAGCGCGGAAGTCTTCGGTGCAAATATTGGAGGCTTCTGGGATTACGGTCCGTTAGGATTTAGGATATTTAACAATATTTTGTTTGTATGGAGGGAATTTTTGAGGCGTGTTAATGCTATTGAGATATCAGGCAGTACTATTCTACCGCGTAAAGTATTGAAAGCCTCGGGCCATGAGGAAAACTTTTTTGATTGGCAAATTTCCTGTGAGAAATGTAAGGCGGTTTATCGTGTTGACAAGTTACTTGAGGAGAAAATTGGAAATGTAGAAGGTCTTGGTCCGGAAGAGTACATGTCTTTGATAGAGAAAAACAAGATTGTTTGCCCAAGATGCGGTGGAAAGCTTGGAAACATCAAAAAATTTAATTTAATGTTTGGTTTAAAAGTCGGATTTTCTGACGACATAAATGCATATTTGCGTCCAGAGGCGTGTCAATCGATCTTCTTGGACTTTAAACGCGTGTTCGATTCAACCGACAGAAAATTGCCCCTAGCGATCGCTCAGGTCGGAAAGGCATACAGAAATGAGATCTCCCCTAGAAATAATCTTATAAGACAGAGGGAGTTTTATCATAACGACGTTGAGATATTCTTCGATGATGAAGCTGCATTCAAAGATATAGATGAAATCAAACTGCAGATTCTTGATCAGGACAAAACCGTCTCCATGGATGCTAACGGGGCTTTTGATGCAGGCATAATAGCACACAGGGTGACAGCTTACGCCTTGTCAAAATTCATGACTTTTCTTGTCTCCCTCGGCTTTAAACCCGAGGATATTAGATTTAGAAAATTATATAAGGACAAGGCCTTTTATGCGCAAGAGGCTTTCGATGCTGAGGTAAAGAAGGGCTCTGAATGGATAGAGGTTGCCGCTTGCAATTATCGTGGAGACTACGATCTATCTTCCTATTATAAAAATGGAGCCCAAATTGTGAAGGTGAATGGGAAAATACCGGAAATATTCGAATTATCTGCCGGTACAGACAGGCTTTTTTATCTGCTTCTTTTCAATAGTCTGAGGCAGGACAAAGAGAGGATCTTCCTGTCATTGAAATACAGGCTGGCCCCATACAAGGCTGCATTATTTCCTCTCCTGAGCAAGGAGGAATTGGAAAACTATTCGCTTAAGATATTGAGTAACTCTAAATTCAAAGACGATATTTATTATCTTAGTTCGGGAAGCATAGGAAAAAGGTACAGGAAAAGCGATGAAATAGGAGTTCCCCTAGCTTTAACCGTCGATTATCAAACCTTAAAGGATTCTACTTTAACAGTGAGAGACCGCGATACAATGGATCAGTTTAGGATCAAAGTTGAAGATATAGATAAGCTTATAGAGGCGAGTGTAAACGAGGATTTCAAGCGCTTGAAAAGCAGATTTGAGATCATCTCCACTTGACTATAGTTGAATAAAGATTATTAATTATATCGAGTGGCGAGAGTGCTTCGCGCTTAATCTTCGCAATACTTCTTCCAGTATAACCATTTATAAAAGCGGCGGCGCAGGCAGCGTCTATTATCTTATTTTTTTGTCCTATCAGCCCGGCGAGTATTCCAGTGAGTGTATCACCGGTGCCAGCCTTTGTCATGTAAACGCTGTTTGCTTTGTTTATGAAAGTGTCCTTTCCATTTGATATAATATCAATATGCCCCTTCAGCAGTATGTTTGTATTGAAATCCCTTGCTTTTTCGCTTACTATTCTTATTCTTTCACTTATGTCCGAACCGATACTCGTTGAAAACAGAAGGTTAAATTCGTAGGTATTCGGTGTGATTATCATACTGTCATTCAGAAGCTCTTTGTTTAGGAGTTTTATTCCATCAGCATCAATGACGATCGGCTTTCTATTCTCGCTTACCAGTGTATTAACGAATGACCTTTGTTCTTCTCCTGTGCCAATTCCATTGCCTATCGTTAATACGCTTGCCCAGTTCAGCTCAGTTCTCACGATCTCCATCGCATTAAGATCCAGAAGATCTTTTTCGTAGGGTATAGTTATCAGTTCAGGGGATACATTAGCGCAGACATCAGCAGATCTTTTTGGAGCGATTATCTTTACGCTGTCTGCACCTGCTCTAAGTGCAGATAGTCCGACAAGCGCAGGCGAGCCGGTGTATTTGTAACTCCCGCCTATGACGAGTATTTTTCCAAAGTTTCCTTTGTGTGACCAATTCTCCCTCTTTTTGTAGACTGTTTTCAATATTTTTTCGTTTATTGTTATTATCATAGTTTAAGGTTGGATGAATGCTCACCCATCAGGCTCGATGTTGGTTTAAGATATTTTTTTATATTGTTTACAGCTATATATGCTTCCGCTACACCTGTAGCAAGTAGAGCGAATTTGGGTTCATCAAGTACATTTGCGATGTCTCCAGCTGCAAATATTCCTTTCACACTGGTTTCATAACTGTTGTTTACTTTAATGTATCTTCCAGTCGTCTCAAGTTTTATCGACTTGAAGGCATTTGGCTCAATCTTATGCCCTGTTGCAATTACAATCTGATTGACTGGAAGCTCCTGTGCGGTATTTGTTTTGTTGTTCATCAAAACTGCAGAGATAACTTTGTTCCCATCGCCTTTAATCTCCTGCACATTTGTGTTTGTTATTATCTGGACATTTTTTAATCCCTTTACAATATCAATGATTCTTTCCTCCGCTCTGAAAACATCCGAGTGATGGACAAGGTATATTTTTTCAGCGACAGAGCTTATCTGCTGGGCAAAATCAAAGGCGGAATCTCCCCCTCCTACAATCATGACATTTTTATTCTTGAATGTATCGAATTCCCTTGCGGTATAATCCACGCCTTTCTTGTAGTACTCATCCTCTCCTTTGACTCCCAGCTTGTTCGGCTCAAAGGAGCCAACACCAGTGCATAGAAGAATAGAGGCTGCTGTTATCATTTCATTTTGATTTATTTCGACATCAAACTTTCCATCCTGCCTTGGTATTATGTCTGTGACTTTGTATCCTAACCTGATGTCGGAATTGAACATCTTTGCTTGTTCGTACATAGCCTTCGCCAAGTCCTTCCCCTTTATCTTAGGGAATCCAGGCATGTCATAGATTATCTTCTCAGGATAAAGGTTTGTTATCTGCCCGCCCGGCTCACTCAGTGCATCAATAGTGACGCTTTTGATATCCCTCAGTCCGGCGACGAAAGTAGCAAAAAGACCCGTCGGTCCCGCTCCGACGATCACGAGTTCAGTTTCCATAATCAAGAGAATCAGTTAATTGATTAATAGCTTTTAGAATCAGCTGTACTCTCTCCAAGTGTAGCCGCAGGCCATGCATTTGTAGAATCTTGTGGGTGGTTCATCAGATGCACGTGTCTGCTGCATCCACGATATAACCTTCTTTTTTCCGCACTTCGGGCACTTGATATCCTCGTATTCCTCCTCGGATACTTTTTGTGTTTCCTGTATTTCCGCGTGTTTTATCTCTCTTTTCATACCAGTAATTCTCAATTACAATTTCAATCTTTAAATAGATTCAGGGCATTTCTTTTTGTATGAGAAATTGGGCATTCGTGGTGGCAATAGTCTCATTTCTTTTATCTTTCTCTACTGTCTTTGGTATAAATTTACCGACAACAAGTATCACGGCAAGTTCAGTAGGAAGTGTCTCGGGAGTTCCCTCCATTTCCTTACCTTTTCTTTCTCTTCCTTCATATGTTGTCTATGCCTTGCTCCTTTCTCTTGCAGTAGCGATAATATCCTCGGCTGCGCTCAAATTAACACAGCTTAGAAGTGGAGCGAACTCAATAGGTTTCATCTTTGGTCTTATCATGTTTGTTTATCTTTATCTAAATCCATCCATAGCAGACTTGCTCGGAAATGTGATGGTTATCTACTTTGCAGCAGCATTGGTGTTAGCAGCGATATTTGCATCCATGAGGAGGGGCGTCAATGCAGCCTTTACTGCGATCTCCTTGCTGATAATCTTTCTATTGGCCTTTCTTATTATAGCAAATAACAAACCTCTTCAACAAGAACTGAACAATATGTTTCATACTAATGTTTTGACGCTGTTGTCATTGGCTTTGCCTTACATTTTCGGTTTGATATTTCTTTATATTGAATACAAAGTATTCAGCAGAATCGGTCACAAGTTTATTGGAGGACTGATAATGCTTTTGACGGCTTTGACTTTCTTCGTACCCGGTTTCATCTTCTTCCTATGGCTTCTGATACCGATACTGATTGCAGTACTAATACTTTACATATGGTTATGGCTCAGGGGAACTGAGAGTCCGGAGGAGAAACGTGAGGAGAAAAAGCCCAAGGAGAAAAAGCCCAAAGAGGAAAAGCCCGAAGAAATAATTTCTCCAAAGCCTCTTCCATCGCCTGAAATTCCAAGAAGTCTTCCAAAGCCAGGGGAAATACCTGCCCTTCCAAAGCCAGGCACAGAAGCAAGGCCTGGTCTCCAATCGCCTGAAAATCCAAAGGCCCTTGCAGATTTGAGATACCGGAATATGGCTGCTGGCTCCTCTCTGAAGCGCTCGTGGTTGCACTTTCATTTTTGGCCAGGTACGAATAAGAATCAGTTTCCAAGGAAGGAAGACATACGAAAATATGAAGAGGAACTTAAAAAAGAGAATAAGTTTTTCTTGAATGTTCCTGGCTTAGCAGTTAGTAAATCAAACAAAAACAAGGAAAAATCCCCTCCACCAGCAAATAAGGAGGAGAGCCACGTTTCAGAAGAAATTAAAAATGAAGCGGTTCAGCTTACAAGCGATCAGAAGAACGCAAGGAAAAACGTAGCAGAGCTAATTAAAAAAGCGGAAAAGGGAGATAAGCATGCACAGGATCTCTTAGATTATATAAGCGGAAGAAAGAAATAAGAAGCAGGATTTTCATTTCAGATTAGTTCTGGGCTCGTGGCGCAATTGGTAACGCGCTCCCTTGGCGTGGGAGAGACTTCGGGT
>JAGDXV010000027.1 GCA_023261805.1 Candidatus Parvarchaeota archaeon
TTTTGGGCTCGTGGTCTAGTAGCTATGACGTTCGCTTGACGTGCGAAAGATCAAGGGTGCGAATCCCTTCGGGCCCATTCCACCGTGTTGAATGATTCTTGACTTGAAAAAAAGATAATTAAGAAAGAACTGCGTATTGGCAGCATTCTTATAAAGATGAGCAAGAAGGCTCAGATTTTCAGTGAATTTGAGGATCGATTCAAGAGATTCATACAAGCTTGTTCTAATGATAAGATCTCATGACTTCTTCCAAGGCCCTTAACTCTTTGTCAAGGGTTTCTTTTGCTTTTTCAAGTTTTCTTTCCGCATCAGAACACATAGATTTGTCTGGTAGGTTTCCAATTATTTGATATTTGTTTTTGGTTCCAATACATCCTGCTTCAGACCAAGATCCAATAAAGCCCAACACCCTTCTTATGAAGATCAGTGCATTGCTATCCTCTCCCGGATAATCTACTGCTTCATTAGCGAATATCCCCGTTCTTTGCCCGTCCATTTCGTTCACCTCATCTTCTCTTCCGGCGAGATATCCGAGATAATTTCTTGCTCTTTCGATGATATACATGGTTGAGTCCTTCATGTCCATGCCTGCATAATCTCCCGTCTTGTATGTGTAGAAGCTGGATTTGTATCCTTGTTCTCCATATCTGTGACCTGTTTCTTTTATGTAAAACTTTGAATTAGCCGCAAGCTTTCCGGTAAACTCTCCTGCAGTTGATGCGACAAGTTTTGCGTCGTTCGCTCCGAGTCCAAATCTATTTCCAGCGTTGCTCGTATATCCTATCGCATTGTGTAATTTGACAAATAAGTTGTTTATTGGTATTGGCGGAAACAGTGCAACGGTGATTTTATCTTCCCTTTTTACTTTGTTTACCGCAGCCGATACAAATTCTCCGAAGAGGCTATTTTCAGCCTGATCAGACAAAGTGCTCTTGTCTGCCCTAAGCACTAAGTCTTTTATGTCACTTAGATGATATCTTTCAGAGTTAAGCATCCGATAGATTGTATCATGCACATCTAGATAACTACAGGCTAAATTATCTGAGAGAATTCCCTCTTTTTGATCTTCAAGGTATTCCACTGCTCTGTATATAGATAGATTTTTGCGATAAAGAGGAAGATTTATCTGAGATGATCTTATCTCATTTAACATTGATAGAAGATATTCAATCCCTTTTCTTTCTTGTTTTATTCCAATGGTTCTTTCAAGGTCTTTGGAAGTCATACGATTCTCCTCAACCTTGTATTAGCGTCTAATATTTAAATCTGTGCGAGTCACAGGTTAATCTTTGCGTACACAGGCGCATGATCTGAGCCTTCTATTTTATCAAGGATTCCGGCTTCTCTGACTTTATCTCGGATATCATTAGAAACAACAATATAATCTATCCTCCATCCAACATTTCTCTCTCGTGCGTTGTACTTGTAACTCCACCATGAGTAATGTCCTCCGTCTTTTACAAATAACCTAAAAGTATCAGTATATCCATACTGTAAAAAAGTTGAAAACCAGTCCCTCTCCTCCTGCGTGAAACCGGCGCTTCTTTGATTTTCGTCCGGTCTTGCGATATCTATCTCCTCATGCGCTACATTGAAGTCTCCCCCTATTATCAGTGGTTTCTTCATCCTTAATCCCTCGCAGAATTCAAGGAATTTTTCATCGAAATCTAGTTTGAAATTCAATCTGCTCAGGTCTGGCTTGGAATTTGGGAAATATACATCAATCACATAATATTTGGGAAATTCTAGCGTCAATACTCTTCCTTCATCGTCAAATTCTTTTTCCTCGATCCCATATATGGCAGACATCGGCTTTTCAAGTGACAGAACCATCGTTCCGCTGTAACCTTTTCTCTTGGCAGGAAAGGTGTAAACATTGTATCCTGTTTTTTCTATTGGTAGAGAAACAGCGTCTGTCTTGGTTTCCTGTAAAAGAACAAGATCAAATTTTTTATTCAGGAAGGCGGAAAAACCCTTTTTCATCGCACTTTTCAATCCATTAACATTCCACGATACAACGGTGATCATATTTGCTTCTTACTTTATTGATATACTGTTTCTTTTTATTAATTGTTTTAAATATCAATACCAGAGTATAATCGTATATGACAAATAAAGTAAACGATAGCTGGTTATCTATTGTAGTTCCAGTATCGGCCCTTTCAAGCGGTTTGGGAGTCTTGGTTCCTCTGATGATACTTTCTCTGCATGGAACAGTCATGGATGTAAGCTTTGCTGTTGCACTATATACTCTAGTTGGTATACCCGCATCTCTCATTTGGGGCAAGCTCACGGACGAGGTAATGAATCTAAGGCTATTCATTCTTCTCTCTATCTTAGGTGTGTTCCCTGAACTTTTGATAATGTATTTTCTTTTATCCTCAGCGGCAATCACAGTGTCTTATGCTTTTTATTCATTTATCGCAACGGCAGCTTCCCCCTCCATAAATTTGCTTGTCATAGGTAAAAGGAGAACCTCGTCCCTCCCCTCCTACTTTAGTCTATACAGCATTTTAGTGATAGTGGGCGGTATAATAGGCATGCTTCCCGGGCTTTTTGTTGATTCCCAATATCTGTGGGCATATCTTCTCTTTTTAATGTTCCTAAACGCACTTTCATTTATCTTTTCAATGATCTTTATCCCAAAGCGCATGAATTTTGTCGCAAAGAAGGCGGAAAACAGACGTATAGGGAGGTCTTTCTCTTTGCTTAACATGCTGACCCCCCACCCCTTTCTTTCGACGAGTCATAGGCTTATAGACAAGCTCTCATTTATTGTGAGGCACAAGCACGAGAGAACAATTTATCTCTTGCTTTTGACGATAGGGCTTTTTACCATCGGTATTTATGTTTTTAATACCTCATACATCCCCTTCCTGTACCATTACGGTTTAACCTACGCCGATATCTTTTTCATAAACATGATCAATTTTGTGGGGCAAGTAGTAGTCTATGTGAGCCTGATAAAGTACAGAAAGGCGCTTCTTGGTTTGTATTATCGTGTTTCAACATTACTGAGAGGCTTTTCATACCTTGTTGCCTTCATTCCGATTTTCATTTTCAGTAGCTATTTCTTTACGATAAATATTTTAGCCTATCTTATAGCGGGCTTCGCTTACGCCCTTTGGAACGTTTCTTCCTCAGTGATCCTATATTCATTCATCCGTGGCAGGCACGCGGCCAATTACATCGGGATATGGACTGCAGTGCTGGGAACAGCAGGCGTTGTTGGGGCGCTTTTATCCGGTATAATATCATCGTATGGAAATTATATCCTAACGTTTTCGCTTGGAATTCTCATGTCGATCCTCTCATTTTTGACTTTTAGTGAGTCACGTTTCATCCCGACAAGAACAAAAAGCTTAAATAGTCAACAAGATAGACTAAGGAATTGAAAAAAGGATAGTTCATCTTTTATAAAGATGTTCTCTCTTTTTGGAGGAAAAAAGTATATGTACAATAGGCAGATGTATAAGGCTATCTGCTCAGACTGCGGAAAAGAGACCGAGGTCCCTTTCAAGCCCGTCGAGGGAAGGCCTGTATACTGTAGAGACTGTTACATGAAGCACAAGCAGCAACAGTTTTAGAAGACTTCTATAGGTAGAAATTATGAATTTATTTTTTTGTTTTTAAGGTTTATATTTGTGGAAATTCTTTCCTAATCAATGGAATTTAAGAAACAGACGGATGACTTTCCGAATACGTTTTATGCATTCATAGAAATACCTCAGGGGAGCAATGCAAAGTATGAATATAAGGAGGACATGGAGGCTATCGTGTTGGACAGAGTATTGTTCACCTCAATGGTTTACCCTACGAATTATGGTTTCATTCCCTTAACGCAAGGCAAGGATGGAGATCCACTTGATGTTCTTGTTATTTCCTCCGTTCCTATCAATCCAGGGATGCTTATAAAGTGCAGAGCTGTCGGTGTCGCTGAGATGGAGGATGAGGAGGGGCCAGATAATAAAATTCTGGCCGTGCCGATAGAGAAGGTTGATCCTGCCTTTTCCACTGTCAAGAATATAGATTCAGTGCCTCAGTATCTAAAAGACAAGATAAAGCACTTTTTCGAGCATTATAAGGAATTAGAGAAAGGGAAATTTATGAAGTTCAAAGACTTCGCTGATTTAGCCTCCGCGTTGGATCAAATAAAGGAAGCGACTGTTAAGGACTGATATCATCATTCTTCTATTTTGCAAGGTTTAAATCTGATATTGCCTTAGAATTCATTGTGCAGTGAAGGGCCGGTGGTCTAATGGCATGACGCATCCCTTGCAGTTATCACAAGAACGGATGAGGCTGAGAGTTCGAGTCTCTCCCGGTCCAATTTTCAGTGTTCTTCCTTTACTTTTTTGTGAGCAGTATGAAGTTTGGCTTTGAATCGGTATTTGCATTGACCGATAAATTGTTTTCCTTTGCGACTATCTCTATTGCATTCAACAAAGAAGGATCCAAATCATCATACAATATTTTCAGTGATTCGCCGGTTTCAGCGTCTTTTGAGAAGTCTGTTATCATGAGCAAAGTGAAATAGTAGGCTGATCCTACGCAAAGGACTGTTTTGACTGAATTCATACAGTTACGAATAGGAAGTCCTGTTCATTTTTGAGATTGTTGAAGACTTCAATTCCATTTATTTTTCCATCGACTATATCAAGCAAGTCCAATTGTCCATATTTTTTCTGGAAAATTTCTATGCATGGCTGGCACAGATATACTTTTAGTTTACCCGCTTGTTTTGCAACCGTCATTATTTTGAGCCAATCAGGATATTCGCCTTCATTCCATGCGTCCGTTATCGTTTTTGTGTATTCATTTTCAGCATCATTCTCCGGAAACTTGTTGTAGAATTGTTTGGTCATTGCAATGACAGATGTGCCATTGAATATCACTTCAGTTTCAACACCAGTGTTGCTGGCCCCTGTGATCAAGGCCTGCATGCTATAGAATGATTCTACAGTGTATTTTGTGACGAAGATTATGAGCTTTTTCATCTTCAATGAAACTCATTTGATGTATTTATATTTTAATTGGGAAATTTTTTCGGAAATAGCTTTCTCATCCCAAAAACTATTTAAATCAAAAATTCATTAGATTTTTATGCAAAGGTCGAGAAGTAGAAGACATCGAAAGGTTTCAGGCATTAGTGAACATTCGACTCTAGAGTTGTATCTTCATGGTCTGGG
>JAGDXV010000012.1 GCA_023261805.1 Candidatus Parvarchaeota archaeon
CGGGGGTGCCTATCTTAATGATCTTCCCATGGTCTATTATAGCAATTCTATCACACAATGAATCGGCTTCCTCAAGATAATGCGTCGTAAGAAACAAGGTCATCCTGTACTGCTTCTTCATGCTTCTTATGTATTTCCACATCACACTTCTAGTTTGTACATCCAATCCTAAGGTGGGCTCATCCAAAAATAGTAGCTTTGGATGATTCACAAGACCCATTGCCAATTCCAGCCTTCTCCTCATTCCGCCCGAGTATGTATTGACTTTTCTCTTTGCTGCCTGGACGAGCTCGACCATCGAAAGAAGATCAGCTATTCTTTTCTTTGATACACTTCGCGGAAGGCCATACATGTCCGCCATCAGAAGCATGTTATCATACCCTGTTAAATCCTCATCGGCTGTATACTCCTGCGGGACTACGCCTATCAATGACCTCACAGTATTCTGTTCTTTGGAGATATCATGCCCTAATATCTTTGCTTTTCCTTCGGAAGGAGACAGCAAGGTCGTCAACATCTTTATGGTCGTACTTTTACCCGCGCCATTAGGACCCAGAAATCCGAATATTTCTCCTTCATAAACATCAAAGCGTATATGGTCCACCGCAGTAAAGTTACCAAATTTCTTCGTTAACCCATCTACATTGATGACCGAATTTTGCATTTAATTTATAATCATCTCTTATTTATAAATATATCGTTTTTCGATATCGAATAAGAACATAATTATTAAAAGCAAAGAAGTAAATAAATAAAGAAATGACAACCTCGTTACTTTTTTGCGAAGACAGAGAAAGCAGATTGAATGATCTGAAATCAAAGCTTATAGAAAGTATTGGAGGAATGAACGTATACTTGTGGAAAGACAAAAATGAAATTATCCTCACAGCAGAAGATTATCCAAAGACTATCAATACCGTGCTTAAGATATTGTCAATTTCCGAAAATGCAATACTGTATTTAAATGGGTTATCTGCTTACACCGCCGAGTTGGCTATAGCATTGGAATATAGTGATGTAAAGAACAAAGTGATCGTATATGATGATGAGGATGTTCTTAAGAAATTCAGAGAATTCTTCAAAAAATACAAGATAAGCCAGGCCAATTGTATAAATATCAATGAGAAGAACGTGTATGAACCCATAAAACGCGAAGAGAAAGGAGAAAAGGCTGTTATGTCTATAGACAAGAATTTTGTCGTCAAAGGGATAGGAGACGTAGCTATAGGTTTCATCGTTAATGGTTCAATCAAAAAAGGCGACCGTCTGTCCTTACTCCCATCAAAGGATAAAATTGTGATCAAGAATATTCAAATCATGGATGTCGATGTAAATGATGCTAGAGCAGGAGAGTATGTAGGATTAGCTCTAGGAGGAACGAACGAAATGAAGGTGAAGAATAGCTATTTCATATCAAGTGATGATGTGATTGCCAAGTCTTTTGAAGTTAAAACGGATGTGTGCGAACTGTACGGACAAGACATCTTCAACAAGCAGTTCTCCTGTGCAGTTTTTGGACAAAATCTAAAAGCGATACTGACCACAGAAAACGGTAAAACAAAAATCAACTTCGATTATTTTGTACCCGAATTTTCAAGTCTTACACTAGCTGATTCAAGCTTACAGCCTGGAAAAAACAGAATAGTTGGAAAGGTCACCACAAACAAAAACCATCTATAAATAAAAGAAAAATGAAATAAGTATATGCATCATATTACTATTGAAGAAGAGATGAAACCAGTATTAAAAGAATCCTTCGCCGATCAAATTCAGTTAAAATTATCAATTGAATGAGTATGCAACTTACAATCTGTGGTGTTGATGCAGGAAAAAACACTGCTATAGCGGTGCTTGGAATGGACGGAAAACTGCTGCATCTGGAGAGCTTCAAGAACAAAAAATATGAGGAAGTAGCCCGTGTGATAAGTACATACGGGAAAACATTGATCGTCGCGACAGATGTAAATCCTCCTCCGAAAACAGTCAGAAAAATTGCCTCTTCACTAAACTCTAAGCTTTTCTATCCAGCCAAACAGTTTAAAAAGAAACAGAAATACAATGTCACACAAGCTTATAATGAAATCATATCAAACTCGCATGAAAGGGATGCGCTTGCATCTGCTATGAAGGCATATAAAAAGTATACAGGCTTGATCATGAAAATTGAGCGGTTTGTTGGTTATTCCGATGAAGAATACAAAGAAGAAATAATATATGATATAATAAGACATCTTTATCCGAACATCAAAAGCGCCCTGGGAAAAACAAAGGTCATAAATAACAATCAGCAAATTAACTCCTAAGAAAGTTTATATATATCTATGGCTGATTCTATAGTAAGGTGAAATAAAGATGCCTACAAATGTAAAAGATCTTTTTGATTTAAGTGGCAAATCGGCTATAGTCACCGGAGCATCCAGCGGCTTAGGGATAAGCTTTACCGAAGCGATGGCTGAGGCGGGGGCAGATGTACTAATCTGCGCAAGAAGAGAGGAAAAGCTCATAGAAAATGCAAATAGGATCGCTTCCTATACCAAAAGGCAGGTAATTCCATTGAAAGCAGATCTCACAAAAGAAGAAGACATCATAAATGTCGTTAAAACTGCTGAAGAGAAGTTCGGAAAAATTGATATACTCATAAACAATGCGGGTGTTGCCGTAGCCGGTCCCTCCGTGCAATTAACTAAAGAGGACTGGCAGAAAGTGATAGATGTTGATATATCAGCTGTCTTCCTTCTTTCTAAGCAAGTGATAATGAGCATGATAAACCACAATGTAAAAGGAAGAATAATAAATATAGCATCAATATACGGTTTGTTTGGGGACATAGTTCCTGCAGCACCTTATTACGCGAGCAAGGGAGCAGTCGTTAATCTGACTAGAGCCCTGGCTGTTGAGTTTGCACCACAAAATATACGTGTGAACGCGATAGCACCAGGGTATTTCCCAAGCGAGATGACACAGGACATACTTAAGGACAAAATTTTACTGGAGCACATTGAGCAGAGAACACCTATGGGAAGAGTGGGAGACCCAAACGAGCTTAAAGGTGCCGCAGTATTCCTGGCCTCAGATGCCTCCTCATACATCACCGGACATATATTGGCCGTAGATGGTGGATGGAGCTCAGTCTGAAAAGATGAAAATTCAATACGAAATTGATCCAGAAGAACTGAAAAGAAAAACGCTGGAGCGATTACTTTTAGAGGAATATTTTTGGGGTGAATATGAGGACTGGGCAGGAAGAACCGTTTATCTGAAATATACCCAAAAAGGGATGAGTATAGAATGGCCAGACAGAAAACCTAAAAATAAATATTACGACCCAAGAGACACAGCTAGTGCGAATGCTGATGCTTCTAGATTTGATCCGCGCATTCCGCTTGGGAAATACAATTTAATATTAAGAAATTTTTACGAAGAAAACGGAGTTAAAGTTCTATCTATGGAGTCTCCATACAATTTGTTGTACACTTTTTACATAAAGGAAGAGGGTGAAAAACCCATACTGAAAAGATTCAGTACGAAAAGCAGCAGGAATTTCTATTCAAATTACTCAGCTCCTAGGGATATCAGCATTAGAATAATACTTAATAAAAACAACAATATAAGCACCGACACAGCAACGAAAAGAATAAATATGCTTGCTGATATTAAAAATCTATGGTAGCAAATATGAATTTAGCGTATCAAGTCGAAGGATATGAAGTAAAAAACAAAGCTCTTGATGAATTACTTGAAAGAGACTATACGGTGGGCCAAAATGTTAATCCAAACAACAAGGGGTTTTATACAACATATGAATACATGTCAAATAGAATCAAAGTAATTTGGGAAACAAGAGAATCAACTGAAATATACAATCTCAAAGACATGAATGACTTAAAGAATTCGGTAGGAAGATGGTATTTTAATCGGGACCCGAGGATATACTTTAGACTTGATAAAGTAAAGCTTGTTGACGTGAACAAACGCATCGCTCCAAATTCCATCACCTATGAACTGGAATTCAATTTTGAGCCTAGAGGAATCGGAGGAAAACTTAACATTAAAAACAGCCATATAACTGATTTCTCCATACAAAACCCTTACAAAAAGGAGTACTGGAGCCACATTAAATTGTTCTTGTAGAAAGAAAAAACAAAGATCACAAAGACGACTCGCTTACTTTCTTCTCTTCTTTCGTTTTAAGATCTCTAATGGTGACTTTACCCTCAGCTAGGTCTTTATTTCCGACAATTACGGCATAGCGTATCCTTTTTGCATTACAGTAGTCTAATGCTTTCTTCAATGATTCACCAAGAATCAAATCTGTACTAACCATACTATCCCTGAGTCTCATAGCTATCTCTGTTGCTTTTTTATCATTGTCAACAGAAATTATACAGTATTTCTCTGAGAAGTCTATTTTGTTCCTCTGACCTAATATCTCCATCGCCCTGTCAAAGCCTAAAGTTCCGCCGACGACAGGTATTTCCACATCAAATTTCTTTCCAAGGCCGTCGTATCTTCCACCACCAGATACGGTTCCCTTGTACTCCTTCGCATAAGATATAAATTCAAAGATATTTCCATCGTAATAATCCAACCCACGAACAAGAGAATTATCTATTTTTACATTTGTTATACTGTAATCCTTCAGATAATCGACCAGCTTAAATATTTCATCTCTCCCCTGTCCTTCAGCAGGTTCGTCTGAGGAGATATATTCAAGAAGTCCTTTAGCCTTTTCTGAGCCTATAAGCTTGTCTAGAAGTTCCTTCACTCCCTTTTCGCCTATTTTGTCCAGTTTATCTACTGTCCTCATGACCTCAAGACCAGTTAAAAATGGTATTCCTAATTCATCTATCTTTGACTGAAGAGCTTTCCTGTTGTTGATGTGTATATCGTACTCTTTTATCCCTATTGCCTGAAAAGCAGAATGTATACAGGCTATAACTTCTGCATCATAAAAAATAGACTTGCTTCCATATATATCAACATCTGCTTGAATAAATTCTCTGTATCTTCCTTTTGAAACGTCCTCGTATCTCCAGACAGGTCCAACAGAGTAAGCCTTTATCGGTTTGGGTATACTTTTATTTTCTATGACTGCCTTAAGCTTCGAGATGGTATGCTCCGGACGGAGAGCCAGTTTTTCGCCCTTCTTGTCGCTGAAAGTATACATCTGAGATTCTATCTCCGGCCCCGACTTCTGCGAAAACAGGGAAAAGTACTCCAAAGCCGGTGTTTCTATCGGCTCAAAGTTGAATGCCTTATAAACATCGACTATCGTCTGAAGAACTTTCTGCCTAAGTATGGCTTCTTCCCCTACAAAGTACTTTACTCCCTTCACTGTTTCCATCCTCAAAAACCTTAAAGAATTATCTATTCTTATAGATTAATTTATAAATTAATATAACATTGTTATAATTATGTTTGATCCATACAAGGTAAGAGAAGACTTTCCAATACTTGGAAGGAAGATAAACGGACATAATTTAATATACTTTGATAATGCAGCGACAACGCAAAAGCCAAACAAAGTTATAGAAGGCATTTCTTATTTCTACAGGGAACTCAATGCAAATCCATTGAGGAGCGTTCATTCTCTCGCTCAAAATGCTACAAAAGCTTACAATGAAGCCAGAGAAAAGATTGCAAAGTTCATAAATGCTGAACCCGAGGAAATAATATTCGTAAGAAATGCAACAGAAGCTATAAACCTTGTATCATTCAGCTTGCCATTCAGGAAAGGAGACAGCGTCGTGACAACATACTTGGAACATCACTCGAACCTTCTCCCTTGGCTTAGACTCAAGAAAAACGGGATAAATGTAAAAATGGTAGACATAGATGAAAACTATGAGCTTAAAATGGATGATTTCGAGCATCTTCCGCGCAATACAAAGCTGGTTACCTTCACACATGCTTCAAATGTAACAGGGACGATAACAAATGCAAAAAAGATAATAAAACTCGCACATGAAGCGAGAAGCCTAACACTTGTGGACGCCGCCCAATCAGTTCCACATATGAAGGTTGATGTGAAAGAGCTGGACTGTGATTTCCTTGCTTTTTCCGGACATAAGATGCTTGGACCCCTTGGTATCGGAGTGCTATATATCAAAAAGGACGTGCAAAGGCAGTTATCGACATTTATGGAAGGGGGAGAGATGATTCAAAGCGTCGAGATAAACAAAATAATATATGCTGAACCGCCTTTGCTGTTCGAAGCTGGAACGCAAAATATAGAAGGGGCGTACGGTCTCGGACTAGCAGTTGATTATCTGAACTCGATAGGTATGAAGAATATCGAAAGATATGAGGAAAAATTAACAAAATATTTGTATCAAAAAGCCAAAGAAATCAACGGGATAGAGATACTTAGCGGAAAAAGCAAACAATTTGGGCCAATACTCTCTTTCAATATCCCTGGATTACACTCGCATGACGTCGCTTTCCTATTAGATAAAAAGGGGATAGAGATACGTTCAGGCTTCCACTGCGCCCAGCCACTGATAGAGGATAAACTAAAAGCGAATGGAGCCGCAAGGGCAAGTTTATATCTATACAATACAAAAGAGGAGATAGATGCCTTCACAGCAGAATTGAAGGAGATCACAAAGCATTTGCATGGATGAGGATAGATTTTACGAGTTATCTGAACTGTATAAGAATCCTAAGCACAAAGGAAAAATTGAGAATGCCGACTATAAATATGAGGACTTTTCAATATCCTGTGGGGATAGATTCAGCGTTTATCTAAAGACAGAAGGAAAAAAGATAAAAGATGCCTCTTTTGATGGAAATGGATGTGTCATATCAACCGTTGCTGTATCAAAATTGTGTGACTTTCTCATAGGAAAAGATATCAGTACAATCGAAAAGATGGATCTGAAGGATATAGAAAATCTGCTAGGAATAGGAAAAATAAGCTCAAGCAGGATCGACTGCGCACTGGTTGGCTTGAAAGCCTTCAAAAGGGCCATAGAATCAAAAAACTCAAATATTTATTGATAAAGGCGCTCTAATGAAGTATGAGAGCGCAGGAGTTGCCTACATCAACGATTTTACTCATAGTCTTAGCTATAATTGTCCTTGTTTTAGTTTTTATTTTTGTCCTGCATCCGGTCTCGCTGTTCAGTCTTCCCTCTCCAAGCTTAAACCTTACCTCATTCGTGCATAACTGCCAGATAGACTGCGATACAGCTACATCCAACAATCCAGCCAATACAGCTTACTGCAAAGATACGATGATTTATCAAGGCAATCTAATACATTGCTATAACATAACTTCATCCGGAAACATTGGAAAAGGCTCCTGTACATATACAGCAAATAACGGGAGCTTGATCACAGCAAATTCTTCGACTTGCTAGCTGAAAATGGAATTACAGATAGAAAATGAGATCAGAAGGGATTATAGAACGGGGAAGTTCGCCATAATGGCTCCAAATAGAGGAAAAAGGCCAGAAGATTTTTCTGTATCAAAAGAAGTTGTAACTTCCGATGTCTCCAAATGCCCTTTCGAGTACGGAAAAGAGTACATGAGTAAAGAGATAATGCATGTTGGAGACCCATGGAAGATAAGAGTGATAGAAAACAAATTTCCTGAACTGATGAGTACGATCCCACTTATGTTCTCTAAAGGAAACTTCAAGAAAATCTCTGGTTATGGATACAATGAAGTTGTAGTGGATTCGCCTGATCACAATACGCCGTTTGAGCTGCTCGATGATTCACAATTAAAATTATGGCTCGATACAGTAATTGAACGCGAGATTTCGCTCTATGATAGAAACTACATAAAATATGTCTTAATTTTTAAAAACTCCGGGGAGTCTGCCGGGGAAAGCCTCTCGCATCCACATACACAAATTATGGCATGGCCGGTGATCATAGGGACAATCAAAAGAGAGCTTAGATTAGCCAGAAAGTATAAACAAGAAAAAGGAAAATGCTTGTACGAGGATGTGCTTGATGAAGAACGAGTTAGACTTCTCTATGAGGACAATTACTTCATTGCAATAGCACCATTTGCTTCCAGATTCGCCGGTGAATCAATGATACTTCCAAAGAGACATGTCAATTTCTTTGCTGATTTGAATGAAAATGAAAAATTTGATCTAGTCAAAACTCTGAAACTAATCTTAGCAACAAATCGAAAGATATTTGGAAATTATTCTTACAATTTCGCATTTAAAGAATTAAAGAACTATCCAGAATTCCACGCGCATATAGATATTTATCCAAGGCTGACAATTGAGGCTGGTGTAGAATTAGGAAATGATGTCTTTGTGAATCAATTGACACCCGAAGATTATTCAAAAAAATTTAGATCAGTATTGTCTCTAACCTAAATTTTTGGATGCTAAAAACTTGTCAGCATCTATAGCTGCCATTGCTCCCCAACCAGCTGCTATCACCGCCTGCTTATACTTTCTATCCTGAACGTCACCAGCTGCAAAAACACCATCTTTGCTTGTCTTTACAAAATCGTGGGTTATTATATATCCTTGCTCATCCATATCCAGCTGCCCCTTAAACAATCCCGTATTAGGGTCATGACCTATAGCTATGAATACTCCGTCGGTCTTGATTTCTTTAATTTCTCCGGTGACTGTATCACGAATTCTAACCCCTTCGACATGGTCCTTTCCGAGTATATCATCAATTATGCTGTTCCAAATGATCTTTATCTTAGGATTTTTGAAAACTTTGTCCTGCATGATCTTACTTGCCCTAAATTCGTTCCTGCGATGTATTATTGTGACATCAGATGCAAATTTAGTCAGATAATTAGCATCCTCCATAGCACTGTCTCCTCCTCCAACAACCACCACGGATTTATTCTTAAAGAAGGCGCCATCGCAGGTAGCACAACCCGAAACCCCGTGTCCTATTAAGCGCTTCTCATTCGGTAATCCAAGCCATCTCGCACTTGCGCCTGTGGCTATTATCAAACTGTATGTATCGTACTCTTCATCCTCCACAAAAATCTTGTATGGGTAAACGCTCAGATCCACTTTAGTTGCATCTTTCTCTATGATCTTTTTAACAAACTTCTTAGCATGAGCTTTCATTTTTTCCATCAATTCTGGGCCCAATATTGATTCAAATCCGGGAAAATTCTCAACCTCGGAAGTTAGTGTAAGCTGCCCGCCTGTTTGATATCCACTTATCAATAGCGGATCTAAATCATTTCTCGCTGCATAGATTGCAGCAGTATATCCGGCCGGACCAGAACCCAAAATTATAACTTTCTCAGTCATCTATGATGTGAATGACTCCAATAATTTAAATACTTTGCCATGTTCCTATAATATGAGGAGAAAATAGGTTTATGCAATACTTTCTTGTTGAGATATCATACGAAGCCGGAAATAAAGTTGGTGGTATATGGACCGTTCTAACATCAAAATCCAGGGTTATGAAAGCGAAATTCGGCGACAACTATTTGGCTATAGGTTTCTATAACCCGTCCCAAGCTGCCATAGAGATGATAGAAGAGGAACCATCAGGGTACATACTCAATGCGATCAAGGATATGCAACTGCCGGGGATAAAGTTCCACTATGGAAGTTGGGCACAGGGAAACAATGTAAAGTTACTTCTGCTGGATACAAGCGAATTCAAACAGAATAATGTAAATCAGATAAAAGGTATGTTTTGGGACAAATTCAAGATAGATTCATTAAATGCACCAGAAGATTATAATGAACCTCTTGCATGGTCATATGCGGTGGGCGCATTCGTTGAATCGCTTGCAAAATTCATAAATATGAAGATAGTTTGCCAGGTTCACGAATGGCTATCAGCAGGGGCAATACTGTACTTAAAGATGAAGAATTCGAGGATACCGACGGTGTTCACAATACATGCCACGGTTCTTGGTAGGGCGATCTCTTACGGAGGAAACGACATTCAAGCCCTACTCAAACAAAAGAGCATAGACGACAAAGTTGCATACGACTATGGCGTACAAGCAAAACATCTGACTGAAAAAGCCGGCGCCTTCAATGCGACCGTGTTTACAGCAGTTAGCGAAACTGTTGCGGATGAAGCACAGGTCATGTTAGGAAAGCGTCCTGATGTGATTACAATAAATGGAATAGACATCACTGGACTTCCATCGATGGATGATCTAGAAGCTATGAGAAAAACTGCACAGGATAAATTATACAACTTTTTGAACGCTTACTTTTTACCGTACTATGATACCGAATGGATAATGTCGCCACTGATATTCACGAGTGGAAGGTACGAATTCTATGATAAAGGATTTGATTTATTTATAGATGCACTTGGAAGACTTGACAAGATGTTGCCAGATGGAAAATACGTAATTGCCCTTATAGCCGTACCGACAGGTACGCTATCAACCAAAAATGAGGTGGCAGCAAACTATTTGACATATCTAAGCGTTAAGGCGCAACTAAGCAGAGACATTAAAGGATTTGAGGAAACCGCTTCAATGTTACCAACAGCAAACTATTCTTCCCTAGACAAAGCATACAATAGAATAATCACCGATGCGAGACTTGTGATATCCGAGCTGAGAAGGCCAAGACCAACAAACCCTCCAATATGTCCATTCGTTTTATCTTATCCAGAAGAAAATGATCAGATATTATCTGCTCTCAAAAGAAATGGGCTTGTTAATTCAAAAGACAACAAGGTTAAAGTGATTTTCTATCCTAAATATCTGATGATCGGGGACGAATTGTTGAATTTGACATACAATGAACTTCTTTCAATCTCAACAGCAGGGGTGTTTCTGTCTAAATATGAACCATTTGGATACACACCGCTTGAAGCCGCCGCTTACGGTTCCCTGAGCTTTACTACTGACCGTTCCGGCTTCGGAAAGTACCTTCAAACCTACAAATTCACTAACCAAGGCATCTTTATCGAAAGCCTCAGTGACGAGCGTGACAACGTAGTTAAGAAAGTGGCCTATGACATACTTCAAATAGTCTCCCTGGAGCAAGATGATATATTTGCACTGAGGACATCAGCGAGAAAAACCGCAGAGCTATTTGATTGGGAAGGTTTGATAACTAATTATCTTCAGGCATATGAGCTGGCACTGTCCCGTCCATAAGCGAATCACCCAATGACTTTAATATATTCATAAAATTGATGTACGCAATATAAGGTGAATCATAAGCATTGAAGTATTTGTGAATGTCTCCGTCCGAAAACCATTTCGTACACATATAATAAAAGTTGTCTGACGTCTGAAGATACCTCCAAACTTTCAATAGATTCTCGTCTTTCGTTTTCTTTATTTTCTCTCCTAGAACCTTAAGCTGCTCGAATGCTGCGATTTGCATTGAATTTCCTAGCCATGCTGATAGATCCCTGTCTACATCTGCCCAAGAAAGAATGTCGTTGATATCTATAACACCGACAGGCTTAAGCTCCGCCGTTTCTGTGACGGTGTTGAAACCGACCCCCTCCTTAAGAAGAGAGGGAATAAGTTTTCTCATAAATTCAAAGATGCCTGTCTCCTTCCATTGATGTTCTCCAAAGGTCTCGTAATCCATAAAAAGATTCACTGTATCGCCCTCGTTTGAAGCAACCCATCTAGCGTATTTATCAGCCGTCAAAGGAAATTCTTTCCAGTCTCTAGAAGAAAACCTAAAAGAAATGTCATCGCTAAGCCTATAATTTCTAAGTTCAACGCTTATGCTTGAACCAGGAGGAGAATAAACGTAATTCGGGGATCTCCAGCCTAATACTTTATCCCATCCTTCGGCAAGTATGCCTTTATATCCCATTTCTGCCGCTATTTCCGCGATACCGTTTGAATACATCGCCTCAGTATTTCTGAAGATCTTCGGAGAATAGTTAAAATACTTTTTGATCATTTCCCTGTGCATCCTTATCTGCTCTTCATACTCATCTTTACTCATAAGATAGGCAAGAGAATGATAATAAGTCTCATCGAGAATGTCTACATTTCCGGTATCAAATAGCTCTTGAAAAAGGGAAATTACATCCTTTCTGAACAATTCTGCCTGTTCGAAAAATGTTCCAGTGAATGAAAAGCTTAATTTCAGCTCTGGATAACTCTTAATCAAATCGATAAACATCTTTGTAGCGGGAATATAACACTTATCTGATACGCGATTAAATATCTGCTTATTTCTTTCCCAATCGATAACATCCGGTGTCCCATCGAAATAAAGTTTCCTTCTAAGCCTCATTGGCTGGTGAACTTCAAAATAAAAAGTAACATTAGGCATATACTATTTTTGATTCAATAAAGTATATAAACATGAGCCAATTAGCAATGAACCAAAAAGGGTTAAATTAAGGTATAGATATCAAATTTTATGAAGAAAGAGGCCGATATAGGCTACACGGTAGAGATTTTCTTTAATGGGCTGAACTTACATGGTACTATAATAAACGAAGAAGAGGGAAATATCTTTCTAAAATTAAAATCAGGGTATGATGTTGTTATACCCAAAAATAAAATCAAAAAATTAAAAATCTTGCAAAGGGGAGAGAAAAAAGAGGCAGAGATAGAAAATAAAATAGGCGATAAAAACTTTGACATAAAGATCCTAACCACAGGTGGAACCATAGACTCAAAGATAGATTACATTACCGGTGGTGTGTCCCCTGGTCTGTCTGCTTCCGATTACATAAAACTTGCCCCAGAAATCATGAACTATGGAAAAATATCGATAGAAAAGATAATGAGCATACTTTCAGAAAATATACAAGTTAAAGATTGGATTAAAATCGCTAAAAAAGTGAATGAAGCAATAAGTGCCGGCGGAAAAGGAGTCGTCGTGACTATGGGCACAGACACTATGCATTACACTGCTTCGATGCTTTCTTTCATGCTAAATCCTCTTTCAGTTCCTCTGATCTTCACAGGGGCACAAAGAAGTTCTGATAGGGGCTCCAGTGACGCTAGTATGAATCTTCTGACGTCTGTTATAGCCGCCTCGAAGGTGAGTGCAGGTGAATCCATGATATGCATGCATGCAACCATGAATGATTCATACAACTTTCTTTTAAGAGGAAACAGAACGAGAAAAATGCATACCGAGAGAAGAGACGCATTCAGACCCATAAATTCAAGACCAATAGCTAAAGTCTTTCCAAATGGAAATATAGAGATGATCTCCCAGCCGATAAAACCAGGTGAGAAAACACACCTTGACACAAAGATTGATGAAAACGTTAAAATGATACTTACATATCCCGGATTCAATGCAGATGATCTTGATTTCTACCTAAAGAAAAAGGTCTCGGGAATAGTAATACAGGGGACGGGATTTGGAAATATACCTATGGGTAACAAATCAGTTTACAATTCAATCGTCAAAGCGCATGAAAAGGGGATACCTATAGTTATCACATCACAAACAATATACGGAAGAACAAACAGGTTCGTTTACAGCACACTCAGAGAAATCTCCAAATTCGAAAATATAATCTATGTAGAAGATATGCTGCCGGAGACCGCCTTCACAAAGCTGATGTTCGTGCTTGGGCACACACATAAAATAGAAAAGGTAAAAGAGCTGATGGAAAGACCGCTCGCCGGCGAGATGAGTGAAAGAAGCGAAATAGACACCTTTTTAATATGAAAGTAAGATGTGGATTTGAATGGCATGTACAGCTGGATACATCAAAGCTCTTTTGCGGCTGTGACAGCAAGATAAGTGATAAAATAGATTATACAATAGAAAGAGTCCTAAGAGCCTCAGCCGGAGAAAGTGGAGTCAAGGACGTAAGTGCTTCTTTTGAGGAAGAAAGACACAGAAAAGTATTTTATTTGGGCTCAAGAGATTCCTCCTGCCTGGTCGAAGCCGACGAAGAACCGCCTCATAAATTAAATGAGGAAGCTCTGCAGATTGCAGTGAATATTGCAACTGCATTGAAAATGAAAATATTTGAAAATATAATATTCATGAGAAAGACGATAGTGGACGGGTCAAACACATCAGGTTTCCAAAGGACCGCACTCCTCGGAATGGATGGAGAATTCAGGGATAAAAAGAAGAATATAAAGATCAAAACTCTTATGCTTGAGGAGGATTCAGCAAGAAAAGAAAAAGAAGATCAAAACAGCATCTCTTACAAACTTGACAGATTGGGCGTTCCGCTGGTCGAAATATCGACAGATGTAATAGACACAGATGAAAACGAGGCGAAGGAAATAGCACTTGAGTTTGGCACATTCACGCGATTATTTAAGGTCAAGAGGGGCATCGGGACGATAAGGCAAGATATAAACTTGTCGGTAGAAGGCGGAAGCCGGGTTGAGCTGAAGGGTTTCCAAAACTTAAGACAGATGGAAAAAGTTATACTTAATGAGGGGCAAAGACAACAAAACCTCCTCAAAATAATAAAAGAAAAGGGACACCTTAAATCGTTACTAAATGAAAATCAGATTACTGAAATATCTGGACTTCTAAAGGGCACAGAATCTAGAATAATAAAAGAGGCAATAGCCAACAAAAATAAAATCCTTGCGGTAAAATTGCCTGAAATGAAAGGATTGCTTGGATCGCTAATTCAAATGAATAAGACTTTTGGAGCTGAAATCAGTGATTACCTTAAGATAAGAAATGGAGCAGGCATTATACACTCGGATGAGCTTCCCGGCTATGGAATATCTGAAATTGAAAAGCTATCCATAGAAAAGGCATTGGGCTGCGAAACTGGAGATGCATTCATGTTTTCTATAGTTAAAGATGAAGAAAGTGGAAAAGAGGTTGTCAAAAATGCAATATGTAGATTAAAGGAGCTTCTGACAGAAGTGCCATCAGAAGTCAGGGTAGTTAATGACGACGGCACAAATAGCTTTTTAAGACCTATCGGTGGAGAAGCCAGACTTTATGTAGAGACAGACCTTCCGCTGATCAGAATAAATAAGCAGATCTTTGAAAAAGCGAAGATCTACAAAGATATCAGCATAGAAAAGCTTGGAAAAGAATACGGAATGGATGAGGAAACGGTAAATTTACTCATAAAGGAAAACAAACTTAATCTTGCAATAAAATTGAGAGAAGATCTAAAAGTCAGTCCCAAAGACATAATAAAAGTAATGATAAACGATGCAAAGTACATTAAAAATAAATTTGGAGTTGAGATAAACGATGAAACACTGATCTATCTCCTTAAAAAGATATCAAGAAATGAAATCTCGAGGGATTCATCCAGATTCATACTTGAAGCCCTGGCATCTGGTGATTGCAAGACAGTCGATGAATGCATTAGTAAACATAAGCTTCAGAGAGTGCCGGAGGGAACACTTAGAAAAGAGGTTAAAAATATAGAAACTAGCTTAAAGACAAAGGATCCTGTGAAAATTATAACTTCACTTCGCGAAAAATTCGGTTTTTCATTCGATGCAAGTGATGTAGTTAAAATACTGAAAGAAGATGATACCAAATAAAAAACAACTATCGATAGAACTCAGCAAGATAAACGAAGTGGAACACAAAAATGTTTCCCTAGAGCAGTATCAAACAGATCTGAAGACAGCTGTAGACTTTCTATATTTTTCCTATGAAAATGGTGGTATATACAACAAAACAGTTGCTGATCTTGGATGCGGAAATGGCATTCTTGGTATAGGCGCAAAACTTCTTGGGGCAAAGACTGTAGATTTTTATGATATAGACCAAAAGGCTGTCGATGTATGCAGAGAAAATCTCCTTAATTTAAAAATAAAATCAGATGTTTACAGATCTGATTTTTTTGATATAACTAAAAATTATGACACAATTATATCCAATCCTCCTTTCGGAATCAGAACAAGCTTTGATCCTGTCCTTTTTATAGAAAAAATAAAGACACTCTCTTCAAACTTTTTCATAATTTTGCCAGAAAACAAGAGAACATTAGAGATATCAGAGAGACAGGGCACGCTTCTACATAAACTTGGAGACATTTCCATACCTGCTTTTGCGAGCGGCCACAAAAAAGAAATATTTAAAGTTCCAGTTGTAATTGTATATAGTATTAAAATATGATAAATGACAAAGCGCAGTCAATTCAGATATGGACATTGATAGTTGCGGTTATAGTCATAGCCTTGTTTTTAATTCTGACATATCTTTACAAAGCTGGTATCCTCTCTAACTTTAGCCTGGTCGGATCTATAATTAGTCAATTCATAACAGGTAACAAGGGAATATCAAAATTCGTGCAAGTACAGACATCATTCACACCATACAACTGTAGTTCAAGCGGCTGCATCCCCTTCAGTCAGCAATATAGCTCCTCATTCTGGTGGGCCGATTATGATGGGAATAACCAGTCAAATAGTTTGAACCAACCAATAAACTTCACAACAACTAGCGGAAACTTCTATCTTGTCATGTACCCTGCTGATGCAAATAACATGTTTTATTGCCCAACTCAAAGCATACAGAAATATCAAACTGGTGAAAATTACAAGGTTAATTATGAAATCTGCGGAGTCACCTTCAGTGAAATTGGTCTGCCAAGCGGATATACCTGGATCGCAAGTTATAACAATAAAAATTACTCTTCGAATACTCCGTATATTCCTGTGATCGCAAACGCACCTGGTTACTATCATGTCTGGAATTTATCAAATACGTCCTTTAATCAGCAATTAATGGAAGCTTGCACAACAACTTATAAAGCGGGAAGTAATGCTGTTGGAGTATTAGATTCAGCTGGATCAACAATAACTGTGCCATTCACATCCCAAACAAAATGCGAGAAGATAATTACTACCTTTACTGAAAGAGGATTACCACCGGGATATGAATGGCGTGTCAATTACACGTACTGGAATTCATCCTCAGGAAATACAATAACTTTTTCCTCATTAAGTGGTCCGCATAACGTTAAAATCCCTGCTTTATCGAATTCTTCTAATAACTGCGTGAGTGTATACACGCCGCAAAATGTTCCGACAAGTGTACAGGCGGGAACACAGGTTTCAATAAACTTCAAAGAGGAGACATACTGCCTCACAACGTTTTACGAACAGAACCTTCCACCGGGATACAAATGGATGGTTAAATATGATAATCAGATGAATCAAACTGAAACCTCAGCCACTGGAAGCAAATTAACATTAAACGCTTCGGAGCCGTCCTCCTCGCTCACAGCGAACGCATCAGTATCTGGCTTATACTGTGGAACATCCCCTTCCCAGACAGATGTCACAGTTCAGCCAGGTGGGACGTATACATTCAACTCATGGCTTTGTAACTCTACTTTCAACGAAACCGGTCTGCCGAGTGGAACAGAATGGAACATCACATATAACGGAATATACCAAACTTCAACTAGCCACATCATAAAATTTGTTAACATGCCTTCTTCATCATCAAAACTTGAATTCACTGCTTATCCAATTACAGTATCGACCGGAACTACAAATGTAGCCACATTTTCAATAGTTGGCTATGGTGGACAGACGGGAGGAAATTCCGCCTCTTATAGCCTGCCATCGGGCGCCTCTCTGTACCTGTGCAATGGAGGGGACGGAAACGGCGCTTTATCCTCTTATTCCTGGTCTGCTGACACGACAACATTTTCATCGTATGCAAGCATTGGACATCAATCAGGCAATGTGTGCTCTGACTCTTCTTTATCTTCAGATATAGCTGTTGGAGGAGCAGCGATAGATACGAACACTCAGTACTCATTACAAACCCAAACATTCAGTGGGAATTCGTTCTCATATACATATTCTGAAAGTCAAAGCGCAGATGTTATAATATCCATTTCATGTGGCTGGTATGAATGCAATTCAATTACAGTGCCAAGTGGATGTCAACAATTATTCTACCAAAATGGAGGAGACTACTATGAGACAACTTATATGGCAGTATGTTACAATCAGGGGGCCGGCTCATATAGATTAAGCGGCGGATTAAATGGAAATGGTTACGTCGCAGTTGGGGTATACTCATTTCCAATCTCAGCAAACACAATATCTAGTGCATATTACTATTATCCGAAGCCCTCTTCTGGTTACAATTACACCGGCCTAAACGAAACAATCAATTATTCATTATCTGTAAAGCTCCCGCCAAATGTAGTATATTATGTTCCAATAACAATAACAAACAATCAAAACACTCCTACGCCATCCCCATTCCAGCAAGAGATATCTGTACCTTCATGGGTGATAAATGCATATGCCTCATCAAACATGCAAAACACAATCTTCTTTTATAAAAATGGACAGGTGATTCCTTCTTGGTTGGAAACATATTCCTATCCAAACAGCGCGACATACTGGGTCAAGTTAAGCAATAGCATACCTGCTGATTCATCTATAACAATATACATGGGCTTTGGATACACCTCCACTAATCTGTTTAATAATGTGAATGATGGAGAGGCGCCTCAATTATCGCCGGTGTATGGAGAATACAACGACATAGCTAATGTAATGAACAGCGGTTTAGAATATCAAATATATTATGATCCAAGCGGGGAATGCGACAGTCAAAATTATCAGAATCAGGTATATGCAGCTACATTAAATAATGGAGTAACAATAGAATCTTGCGCACCAATGTCCTCTTCAACAAATCCGTTTTATACAAACCTTGTAGGAAGCTCACAAGTTGTGAACGGGATGAACGAGAACAATGTGATCTTTAACTATCAGGAAGACTATAAAAGTGGTGCTCCTTATCCAGATCCTCCAATTCCACCATTGGACACAACAAATTCCTGGATAATAAAGGCCATAGGCTGGGCACAAGTCAACTCGCCAGTTACATTTTATGTAGGAACTGATGATGGAATTGCGCTTGGATACTCTACCTCTTCGTATTCTGGCAACGGCGCATACTGGCTTGGTGGAAGTTCAAATCCAAACAATATAATTTCCCAATGGCATGAACAAAGCTTCAGCGTGTTTTCAGGAGCAGAAAACACGATTGGTACAGTTAGATTAGAAATGGATTATTATGAGGGACCCACACAGGCTTACACCGCTCTCTGGTCAAGTGCACCAGTTTATTATTATTCACCAACTGCCCCGCCAAATGGTGTTATGCCCTCTGTACAATTTGTTTATTCAGGCACTTTAACTACATTTACAGAGTCGGGTTTACCTTCAGGAGCGGGTTGGTGGGTTGATTATGACGGTATCAATGAATCATCAACATCCACTTCAATATCTTTTAAAATTCCTCCTGGAACTTACTCTTTCTCAACAGGTGCATTTCAGGTTAGTAATAGCCCTACTTACACTCCGTCGCCGGCTTCAGGGAGCCTAGCAGCAGGAAACACCCAATCTATATCCTTCTCATCAGTTAACTACCCAGGAATACCTGCTTTTACTGCTTCCGGTAGCTGGGATGTGGACTCGACCAACACCCAAACCGATCCAGGAAACACAATAGTGCCTGATGGAAATTATGGTTATATAGAGACGAATGACCCTTGGACTGGACAGTGGGAAGAAGCACAATGGGAATGGACTTTTCCCTCTTCCTTAACTGGAACCTTTTATACTAAATGGTATGCCTATGATGCTTTAAATGGCGGATGCCAGCCATTTGGAACTGATGTGACTCTCACGTGGGCGGCATCAAATGATGGTAGTACTTGGACTACTTTCTATACACACACGTTTACTTCCGCCGGCGGAGTAGGCTCCTCAACCTCTCCTGAGATCACAGACATCACCGGAACTTATAAGTACATAAGAGTTACACAGTACTCTAATACAGCAAATATGGCTTGCCCAATGATAACTTGGGTGGATGGGGTATGGGAAGATTAAAATATATAAAGATAATGACTTTGTTCATCGCTGCGATATCAATATTATCATTCTCCGTCGCATCTGCACCTTCTTATTCCCTTATACCAACTGATTTTGTAAATGTTGGAAATGTTACAAACATATACCATGAGTTTCCGACAATAGGAAGAGGCGTGGTTACTGCCTATGAATATGATCTTCCAAATTATGATAATTTTTCACTAGTTTACAGACTTGTAAACTATGCGAACTTTTCATCAGCTTCCGCTGCATTTTCATACATGTATAATATAAGCAACTACACTCGCTTTCCGGATCAAACGTTTGGGTTATCAAAAGTACCTGGATTTCATTCCTATGGCCTTCTTTTATCTCCAGCTGATAATAGCGCCTCGCTATTACTGTTCGTTAATGATTCTGTCGCAGAACTCGATGTTTTTGGAAACACTAGCAAAGCATCATACTATACTGTACTCTCAGGATTTTCAAACAACTTTTTCGCATTAAGTATTCCACCAGGGCAGTTCGGTGCACCCAGCCAGAAAAGCGGTCTTAGCCAAAGTAGCATACTCTATATAGGAATAATACTATCAGTAGTGATTATCGTAATATTCTTAGTGTATCTACGCTACAAAGGCAAGAGCCGCCCAAAGTGACATCCTTCCATAAATGAATCCATAGGCTTCCGATTCTATTGAAATCTTACAGAAAAATGAGCAAGAAAGCTTCGACCTTGAGTATGTCAGAATTCCCCATAGCGTTTAGTTCCTGCTTCTTATGATCATGGCTCATAGACGAAGGATTTAATATAAGAAAAATTATACTTACTGGTGGAACGATGGACAACAAAAAATATATAGAATCCGCAAAAAAGAGCATTAAGAAGGGATTATCGGTAGATGATCTAATAAAAAGGCAAATAGATGCTTTTGATGCACTAAATAAATCAGAAAATTTGCTCTTCAAAACCGCCTATGATCTTCTGTTTCTTTATTTTCCAGAGGCAGCATCGCTCATCAAAGGTAAGGATCAATTTATAAATATGACGAAAAAAATAAACGAAATCTCATACGACGAGATAGCAAGTATCCTTAAGATAGATAGCGAAAGCATGGGATATGATTTACCAAAAGAAGGAAAAGATACATTAAGCGCACTTATAAAAGAGATAGATGAAATTGAAAAAACGAAGGCAGTGATCGAAGAAAAAATTGAAAATATAATGCAAAAAGAGTACCCGAATCTTCTTTCGATCGGTGAACCGATCCTTATAGCCAGATTGATAAGATTAAGCAACGGGGTTAGAAAACTCAGCATGATGCCATCATCAAAAATACAGGTACTCGGCGCGGAGAAGAACCTATTCTCAAAGGGCAGGAGACCAAAATATGGAGTAATATTTTCCCACCCTCTCGTATCAAACTCAAAAAATCCGGGTAAAGCGGCAAAAACTTTGGCTTCCACAATCAGCATAGCCGCAAGGGCTGATGTGATATCCAAAAAGGATATCAAAGATGAATTAATGAAAAGAATCTCAAAGATATCTAAGGAGAATCAAAATGGAAATTACAAGGGTTAGTGACTCAATATTTTGGATTAAAAATAAAAACAGGATCCTTGCAACTGTCAATCTTACCCCAGGAACATCTGTATATGGGGAAAGGCTCATCAAGCATGGAAACAAAGAATATAGGGAATGGAACCCAAATAGGAGCAAGATAGCCGCTGCGATCTATAAAGGCTATAAAAATATTGAAATTCATTCAGGTTCTTCTGTACTCTATCTGGGGGCTTCCACCGGGACCACAGTTTCCCATGTATCGGATATAATTGGGGAGAAAGGAGTTGTATACGCTGTGGAAATATCAGAAGAGGTGGGAATTCCCCTCGTTTTACTGGCGGAAAAAAGAAAGAACATATTTCCTATAATTTATGACGCTGCAAAATTGGAAGACAAAAAGAACGATATAGAAAAGGTCGATTTCATATATCAGGACATAGCCCAGAAGAATCAGATAGAAATATTCATACGGAACGCCAATCTATTTCTCAAAAGCAATGGAAGAGGTGCAATAGCAATAAAGGCAAGAAGTATAGATGTGCTCAAGAACCCAAATGAGATAATATATGAATCAATAAAGATACTCGAAAAGAGATTTAAGATAGAAGGATCTGTAAGACTTGATCCTTTCCAGAAAGATCATGCTATTATATTTGTATCAAATAAAAGATAATATCTAAAATTCATTGACTGATTATTCCTGCAATCTCATCGGCAGCTTTCTTTGCTTCAAGGAGTATTAAACCATAGTTTGAACTTGGATCGAGCATTATTGAAAGAATTGCATTTTCACCAGCTTTTATTGCAACAACTCTGGTATCACTTGATTCTGCAATAACTCTTTCAAAAGATTTTGACCCTAATGATTTAAGCGCCGTCTCTGCAGATCCAACCATTGAAGCAAGCATCGCAGCAAATGTATTTTCATTGATTCCGCTTGGAATAAGTGAGACCATCGGAATACCATCGGCCGATATAATAGATGAAGCCTTAATTCCGCCGATCGTTCCTAAACGCTCCAAAACTGCTTTTAATGTTTCGACCTTTGTACTCATATCAATTTTAAACTTCTTTTACTATTTAAATTTATCTTAACTGCTCAAATAGTAAAGACAGTGCTTTTTCCACCTCCTCTCTCTTTAACTGGGTTGGCTGATTCGGATCTATTCTGGACAAATCAACCGCTGTAGTCTGTGTTATCGGAGCGTCCTTTCCAAGATGCAATTTATCCTTTATCTCATCCAAAGACAACGCCCCTGGCAAATCAAATTTATTGGCGACGACGACTATTGGTAATCCATAAGCCTCTGTCTTCCTGAGCATCTCGATCGCCCTCGGAAAGCCTTCTGGTCTTGTAGCATCAACAACTAAAATAACACCTATTGCCTCACCACCTAATAGTTTAAGAAGCGGATCAAAACGCTCCTGACCAGGAGTACCAAACATATCAGCTATATATCCCCTGAAATCTAGCGTCCCATGATCAAGGGCTATGGTTCCTCCTAATCTATCCACACTGACTGCATTGGGACACGCTGAATGAATAAAGGAACTTTTCCCCGCGTCTGTAGGACCTGTGACAAGGATCTTTGGTATATATAACTTTATACCCCCAGGTTTCAAGGCTTTGAACAATGCGGAGGTCATCGCACGCTGTTCCTTTATCCAATCGCACTTTATAACTGCGAAATATTGACCAAAAATTACGCGCTTCTCAACACCTTTTATATCTATAACTGCATTCGCTCTGGTGAAAATGCTATTGACGCCGTTTCTGTCGTAATCCCACTCTGTGAACAGCAAAACACCGGTTCCTTTCTTTTGATTGATCTTTGATGAAATCAGATCAATAAGTTTAGCGGCAGTATCAAAATCGAACTGGTCGACTATTAATGACAATGAATCGACTACAACCAAATCGTAGCCCTTCTCGATCTCATTTCCAACCTTTGAAAAGATCTCCTCCTTATCAGCAGGATTCTGAATAACAACAACATTTTCCGAGCCACTTTGCTGTATCCCCGTTATATTGCTGTACGCATCAAGTATTTTTAGGTCATCCGAAACTGTAAAATCGTATTCTTTCATCTCAGTAAGATAAGAGGAAGGAGATGTACGATTAAGCAAAAGAAGAACCTTTTTCTTGTTCAAAAGATTGTTGTGAATTATCTGATAACCGAAGACTTCATTTCCAACCGCAGGGGAAGCGGAGAAAACCACAATCTTCTTATCCGGTAAGCCCCTCAAATCCTCATCCAATCTTTCAATCCCAAAAACCGGATCCGCCATAAAAATTACACATGCTCCTCAAATTTAAAGGTTTTTACAGGGGAGACCACGATAACACCTCCTTTTCTGTCCCAGTCACTGTGAAATATCTCTTTGCATCGTCTCCAAGTTTGAGTTTGATTATCGCATCCATCAATGATTTCGCTGTCTCGCTGACGTCTGGGGAATGCATGCTTTCGTCCAGAGAGAAGAAACCGGTTACACCGCTTAATTTCGATCTACCACAGACAAACTGCAAGAATCTGAAAAGAGTAGCATTGTTATTGTACAGGAGCAGAGCCGATACAGAATCCATTATGTTTATCACCGTGTAGCCATCCTTGACAAAATCACTATTTATCGTGGACATCGCTACAGATAACCCTGTCAAATCCAAAGGACCATTCAAAACTTTTATGTAAGGGGTATCCGATGTCTGTGCCATTATGTTTCTGCTGAAATCATCTATCAGTTTAAAAGAAGAACCTAATGAGGAAGACACACTAGGAAAAGACTTTGTGATGCTTGATACCACTTCTTCCGCTGATTTAGAGATGCTGATATAAAGTACAGCTGCATTACCTTTCAATGCATTCGCCGCCAAGCTATAAAGAAACTGATCTTTTCCACTCTCTTTATCGCCGAGAACGAGATAGTTTTTCCTAGTGCTTAATCCGCCTGTCAGGCTATCAAATGATTGAAAACCTGTTAAAATGTTTGACATAATTATCACAAAATTTTAACTTTTATTGACTTTATACCGAGCATAACTCCATCTACAACTGGTGAAACATCAACAACTATTTCCCCCTCATTATCTTTCTGAAATGAAATATCCATCTTTGCACTGCTCTCGACGGAGATCGTTATTATTGGAAATAAATATGTAACTAGACTCTTGAAGAACGCCTTCGAATTTCCTTTCTTCACAATTATGTTGATATCATCCCCTGTCCCTTCAGGCGTCTCCACGATCTTGAAAGCCTCAGTGTCGATGACTATATCTATAATTCTATCATGAGGAAGACCTAAAAGATCCTCTATAATTTCATCTATATCCTCATTAGTTCCAAATCTTTTTGAAACATTCTTCTGCTGGTCTCCTTGTGTAAAATCTATCCTTAAATCAACATATTGGACAAAGTTCAGCCTAAGAAGTATATTGTATATGTCCTTTGCATAGATCCTTATTGGATGAACCGTCTTTATCTTAATGCTTCCATCTTCTGACCTCTCCATGCTTATACTGAGTTTCTTGTAATCGAGAAGGCTCTGAAGAGCTTTTAATTTTCCTGTGTGATCGTACAAGTTCTTTATATCCGCTGCAACATCAAAAGCACTAACATCCATAATGATCCTAAATTATATCAATATTTAAACACACTGTCCTAATTTATAACTTTTGTGAGCCAATTCAAACGCCACTCAGAAGCTTGTCTATATTGTAGCCTTTTGCTCTCAGTCTTCCCCAATCATTTTTCTCATACTTATACATGACGTCTCCCTTTTTATCTTTCTCTATATCCCAGGGCTTAACAATGACTATGTCTCCCTCATTGATCCAAAGGTATCTGCTTAGACTTCCTTTTACAACGCATAATCTTATCTTATCGTCCATACACTTAACATACATCCTTCCAAAACCAAGAAGCTGGGTGATCACTCCTAATACTTCGTCATTCGACGGAAATCTGAATGTAGGTGGCTTTGTCATGAATAAAAACTAAGAAATTTATCAATAAATGCTTATTCAAAGCAGTTTTCTGGCTAGATCGCTTTTCATGCCAACGAATATTCCTATGTCATCAAAAGCATTCAGATCATCGTTCGGAACAAGATTATACGGTACCTGTATCCTTTCCCCACTTCGCGAAACAATCGCAGGGAATTGATACTCTGGTTTACCATTGTTATAAAGAACAATAGGAACGATTTCACCTGGGTTCACACGCGGAAAACGGCTTTTGGTGATGTCATCAACAACTTCCTGTGGGACAAAGCCATAATTTCCAAAACCGATAGAATAGTGGAGCTTATAATGAGAACGAGTGGTAAACTTTCCTTTTATCGCATCCAAAATTGACTCTGGTTTGTATTTATCATTCAGCCCGTTCGTAAGATATCCAACTATCAGACCTCCTTTTATCTTTATAAATTCTTCTGAATCTACAATAGCAAGATCCCTCTGCTTTGAATCTACCGGCCTGTACAGGGAGTCATTCAAATAAACAACACCATTTTGTAAACCTAAATTCTTTGCTTGGTTATCTGGAATCGAAATAACAATAACAGGACCAAGAACCCTATAATAATCCTTTTCTTGATGTTCTATTCTTCTTATAATATAAACTGCTTTATCTGCAAAGAGAGTCTTTCCACGGACGTATGCATAGCCTTCATCCACAAAGTCTTTGTAATCAACAGGAGTTCTGGAAAGTGAATGAGACATCAGGTATTCGTTGTACAAATCATTATTATAACCATTCGTGACTAATCCTACAGCACGACTTCCCAAGTTATTTAAACCTGAAGATAACACGTCTTCTAACTTTCTAAGCATAAAGCACCTCCTCTAGCCTCTTCTTAGCACCCTCTCCTGACATCGCCGCTTCTATCCCCAAAACACGCTCCTCTGTGGTTGGGCCGACAAGCACATCAAGTCTCGGACCAAAAATTAATCCCTTTAAGAATTCGTACGCGCCTAAAACAAACCTTTTAGCTGCTGACATGTATTGAGGTACTGTTTCCATACCATGGAAAGAATTATAGTAATAATCACCTGTATTTCGCAACGCAGTTAAGGCACGAATTTGAAGATCATCCTCATAAACCATCGCATTAGAAGGATTTATCTCATTACGCTTGAAATTTCCCAGATGAAAGCCCTGTGAACGCGCACGATTATATATTTCAGCTAAAACATTATACATGTTTATCTTATAGTTCTTCCTCTCAAAGAATCTAAAACCGTATTTTGCCTTCAATATATACAAAGGTTTATTGTCTTTATTAAATACTATCCTTCCATTTTTCATGTACGGCTCTATCTTATAATCTAAAAGGGGGAGACCAGCGACATTTGGAGGCACGAGAAGTGACAGTGCTTGAAGCCTATTAAATCTCCATTGCTCCAGCAGTTGCTCCTCTTCACCAGCGATCCTCGCCCTGCCTCTCTGTGTTTCCTGATAAACAGAAGCTATGGCCTCATTACTGTATATATCACCGATTCCCCTCTCTCCTTCTAATTCTTTTTCTATCGAATCAACATAACTGTCTAGTCTTTCAGAGGTTCCGCCTGGACTGGGAAAATTTCCAGCCGCACGTCTCTGCTCTATTCTATCTGATATCTCTCCTATATCTGCTACTGCATCCGCAGGTGTTTTGAAAGTATTCGTCACAGTCTTCATGCTCATATTTAGAATTAAACTAATATAAATACTTTACTATCACTCTAAAATAGTTATTTTAATTAGATACGAATCACTGCCTTTTTAAGTGCACTTTTACAATGAGGTTTCAATTAAGCATAAACATCTTTGTATTTCATGTAACGATCATTTATCTTCTTCCAATCAAGATTGGCAAAGAAAGGCTCAAGGTACCTAGCCCTGTCTGGTCCATAATCGACATAATACGCATGTTCATATACATCGAGAGCTATTAAGGGAATCGCACCCCATACTGCTCCATCATTATGCGCATCAGCCAAGAATACACGCAGCTTGTTATCGGTCGGATCGATGCAAAGCACAGCCCAGCCTCTTGCTGACTTGGCTGTTGCAACCATCTCCGCTTTGAATGCATCAAAACTACCGAAATCCTCCTTTATTTTCTTTATCACATCCATGTCATCGGAGAACTTTCCATCTCCTCCGAACATGTCAAAATATAGTTCATGCAGTAATTGACCGCTCGCATTGAAGGTTTCCTCTTTTTTCAGGGCCCTGTATTCACTGTAATTGGCATTGGCAGAAGATTTATCAATACTCTTGAGTTTAAGATGAACCTCATTTCTTTTGTTGACATACCCAGCGTAATGCACGTCGTGATGAAAGCTTATCTGCTTCTCAGAGAAACCATTCAAGCTCTTGTATCTCAATTGTTTCACATCATACTTACTGTCGTAATTCATATCACCTAACACCTCCTGATAGAAATTTCAGCACAAAAAGTGTGCCTACTCAAAATAAATAAGACATTTCGACATATAAATAGATTCGCACATCAGGATGTAACTCCAAAATCAATGAGAAATGTTTAATAATAATAGGTGCATTTAACTAAGAATGCAAACTATCGATGTAAATTACTGGAAAAACCTCAAGATAAAAGATGCACTTTCTGAATTATCAACAACCGAAAATGGCTTATCGTCTTCGGAAGCACAAAAAAGACTGTCAAAATATGGATACAATGAGATACCGGAAAAGAAACAGCGCCCTATAATCAAATTTCTCAAGACATTCTATGGACCTATACCTTTCATGCTTATAGCGGTCATAGTGATATCGTTTTTTCTGTCCAAAGATATAGACGCCTATATAGTTATAGGGCTGCTTCTATTCAATTCAATAGCCGCTTTTGCTGAGGAATATAAAGCTGACAATACATTGGAGCTGCTCAAGAAGAAGCTTTCTGTCAGCGCAAATGTCATAAGGGATGGAAAGTGGCAGACGATCGCGGCAAGGGAATTAGTGCCTGGGGACATCATAAGGATAAGGATGGGGAGCATCGTTCCAGCGGATGCCAAGATAATAGAGAGCAATTATCTTTCAGTTGATCAATCCGCACTAACTGGAGAATCTTTGCCTATCACAGCCAAAGAAGGTGATGTGATTTATTCCTCCTCTATAATAAAAGGAGGAGAAGCGACAGCTCTGGTCATATCAACGGGGCAGAATACTTTCTTCGGAAAAACTGCAAATCTTGTAAGTGTAGCCAGGAGCAAAACACACCTAGAATCAGCGATAATGAGATTGATAAGATATTTGATAATAATAGACGTTGGACTGGTTGCCGCCGTCATTATCTATGCGCTGACTATAAACGAAGGGATACTCACCATAATTCCTTTTGCCTTGCTTATATTACTGGCATCCGTCCCTGTCGCTCTTCCGGCTGCATTCACTGTAGCTATGGCCTATGGAACGGAGAGACTTTCATCAAAGAACATCCTTATCACAAAACTTGAATCGATAGAGGAAGCTTCCACAATGAACGTTGTTTGTCTTGATAAGACGGGAACAATAACAAAGAACCAATTAGCGATAGAAGATCCAATACCTATGACGGAAAAAACTGTGGAGGAAGTCATAAAGTATGCAGCCTTTGCATCAAGAAAGGAAGATCAAGATCAGATAGACCTTGCGGTCCTTGAAGGGGTTCAAAAATACAAGGTAGATTTAGGTGATTTTAAGGTTCTGAATTTTGTGCCTTTTGACCCTAATAAGAAGCTTTCAAGTGCAACGGTTTCCATAGAAGGTACTATAATAGAAGCGACAAAAGGGGAGCCAAATACAATAATGTCGATGTGCAATCTAAATGAGCAACAGAAGTTATATTTCAAAGATAAATTGCTTGAACTTTCAAAAAGGGGCTTCAGAACGGTCGCTGTAGCCTACAAGAGGGGTGATGATAAAGCATGGAATTTTGTTGGATTAATACCGCTTAATGATGAACCCAGAGAAGACAGTAAGGAATTGATATCCGAGCTTAAAAATCTCGGGCTAAAAGTGAAAATGCTTACTGGGGACAACGAAGCGATCGCAAAGGAGATTGCGACAAGAGTCGGAATAGGTGATAAGATACTTAACGTTGATTCGCTCAAAGGAAAAAGTGAAGACGAGATATCGGACCTTGTGATAGAAAATGATGGGTTCGCTGGTGTTTTCCCTGAAGACAAATACATGATTGTAAAGGCACTGCAAAGAAAAGGATACCATGTTGGAATGACTGGAGACGGGGTGAATGATGCTCCCGCACTCAAGCAGGCTGAAGTAGGAATAGCGGTATACAATGCCACCGATGTCGCTAAGAATGCAGCTGACATAGTGCTCACCTCCTTTGGAGTTAAGGCTATAGTCGACGCTGTAAAGGAAAGCCGATCTATCTTTGAAAGGATGATAAGCTACACATTAATGAAAATTGCAAAGATAATGCAAATTGCCTTCTTCCTTTCCGGTGCCTTTCTTGTACTTGGATTCCTTCCAATCAGTACGCTTCAGCTGATACTGATGATCTTTTTAAATGACATCGGAAGCATAACATTATCCACTGACAACGAACAATACTCAAATGGGCCAGACACGTGGGATGTCAAATCGATCTTCACCGCTTCATTCATATTCAGTATATTTTTGATCGTAGAGGCTGCGATTCTGACTTTCGTTGGACTTAATATATTTAAGTTGAATCACCTAGAATTCGAAACATTTTTGTTCGTAATATTTGCAGTCTCGATAGAAATAATCAAACTATCAATTAGAGAAAGAAAGACAATGTGGAATTCATGGCCAAGCATCTGGGTTTCCTCTGGATTAGTAGTAAGTGTGATCATCTCACTGCTTCTTGCCTATTTCGGAATACTTATGACACCTATAAGCTTGGAACTGATCCTGATGATAGTTGGCATCTCGATGGCATTCTTGCTACTAACAGATATAACAAAGGTCCTCGCCTATAAACATTTCGCTGAATTCAAGGACCTATAAAGTTGATTTAACTAATTAGCCGAGTCCTTTTTCGTAAGATAGGGAATGAAAGACGATAGGGATACGTATTTATGAAAAAACGATAAAACAAAAAGTATGATGTTGAAGCGAGAAGCCCCGTGCGGAAGCTCGGGGTAGTTCGCTTTTGCTTGTTTATGAGGCCGCTAAGAAAAGCGCTTCAATGCTGCCCAAGAAGAGCAGCAAGAGAAAGCACTTCTCTATCAGGGACTCCCGATAGGTCTCCAAAGGCACCCGCATTCACAGAGTCTAATGATTTGTTGAACTCCTCTTCATGTAGCTTGTAAACGTCTGCAGCAAGCATCCTTTTATCCTTCAGACTCATTCCTGATAGGATGCCCGCATAATTAGCTTTAAGACTGTTTACGACTTTATTCGCTTCCTCAGGCGTGTGGTTTTGTTTTTCGTAAGCCTTAATGAACTCTATTGATTTTCTGTTGTACCAGTGGCTAAGAACATATTCAGGGTTCTTTTCCAAATTTTCCTTATAATCGTTCAGTATCAGCGCATAATTCCTTACTGAGTTCAATGCAGGATGCTGAGATAGCGATGGAAAATACTTCGAATTTGTAGATACCGCTGCCGCTATCCTACGAGCAGTTGAATCATCCATCGTCTTAAGGGAGCCTCTGATCAGATCAGCATAAGGCTTTGCTAAAATATCTAATGTGTTCAGTCCATACTCAACATCTTTTTCTGTAGCATCGCCGTTTTGACTTTTAACAGATAACGCTTTTACTGTAGGCTCAACTAAAGGACGGTAAATTTTTACTCTTGGCTCCCGACTTACACTGTCTAAAGCGTTTATTAAGGTGTTCATATCCCCGGGTTTAGGATCATAAGGACTAGTCTTACCACTAAATTTAGCGTATGTTGCACCCAGGATACTTAATACATCGCCCTCTTCATCAAGCACTTCATCCAATGTAGCTTTTCCAATAGGATTTGCAGCATTAGCCATTGCTTTTCCAGGATTTACATTCCCTGCCTTTACGTTTGCCATATTCACAATACCTCCATTATTTTACTACTCAATAATTATGATAATTACTTATATTTAAGCTTTTCGGTTGTATGCTTTGCAGATATAAAACAATTAAAATCTATGATCACTTTAAAATGATTACATATTCTAAAAATACCGGCCACTAAGTCATTTTAACCTTTTTATATGAAATGCCTTCATAATAAAAGGTATAGATGGAAGAAACAAGCATATTCAGAGCGTACGACATTAGAGGAATATACGGAAAGGATCTAAATGAAGACTTGGCCGAGAAGATCGGAAAGTCGATAGGTACCTTCTTCCAGGGAAAGATAGGCATCGGAAGAGATGTAAGAGCAAGCAGCGATTCACTACACAATTCACTTGTCAAAGGAATACTATCGACAGGCAGTGATGTTGTTGATTTTGGTGTAATACCGACGCCAACCTTGTATTTCGCAGTTAGACGCTTGAAATTGAACGGAGGAGTTATAGTTACCGCGTCCCATCTTCCTCCTGAATGGAATGGATTCAAAACATGTGCAAGCGATGGAACGATAATTTCTGAGGGCTTCGGACTTGAAAGGATCAAGGAGATCTATGAAAATAAAAGATATGCAAGCGGATCTGGATCAATAACCAAAAAGTCTGTAATCGAGGATTATATTGAGGAGATCTCAAGTAAGATAAACATCAACAGAAGGATAAGAGCGGTGTTTGATTTTGCTAATAGCGTCACCTCTTTGGTTGTACCACAAATAGCAAAAAACCTGGGGATAGATGCTTACTTCATAAATGACGATATTAAAACATTACCGAACAGACCATACGAACCTGATCAAAACTCCCTCTCTCAGTTAAGTGAGGAAGTGATCAAAAGGAAGGCTGATGTTGGCATCGCATATGATGGAGACGGGGACAGGGTTGGCTTTGTGGATGAAAAAGGGAGAATATTCGCCTCTGGAAACATTACAATACCCTTGTTCGCGATGAATTATCTTAAAAACAAAAAAGGGAAGGTAGTCTTTGATATAACCTGCTCGTCAGCTGTTTCTGATTTCATAGAAAAGTTAGGGGGAGAACCTGTGCAGGTCAGAGTTGGTCATGCATATTGCGTTTCAGAGGTTAAAAAACAGGGAGCTATATTCGGTGGACAATATTCAGGCCACCTTGTTTTCCCAGAGATGAACTATTCTGATGACGCTATGTTTCCGAGCATGAAACTTATAGAGATGCTCTCAAGCGGAAACAAGAAACTATCTGAATATGTGGACATGATACCTGTATATCCTACAACAGAAATAAAACAGATCGAATGCGATGACAACAAAAAGTTTGAAGTGATAGAGAAAGTCAAGGAAGAAGTTAAAAAGAGAAATTATAAATTTATAGACATAGATGGTGTAAAAATAATCGATACTGATGGATGGGTTCTTATAAGGGCTTCAAATACCTCCCCAATAATTAGGGTGAATGCGGAGGGAAAAACAATGGAAAAAGCACAAGCTTTACTTAAGCTTGGAGAAGAGCTTGTGAGAGGTGAAATATGATAGAACAGGCGGTGATACTTGCAGCTGGAAAAGGAAAAAGAATGAAAAAGAACACGACGGATCCTGTACTTCTCAACACGCCGAAACCTTTGCTCAAAGTTAAAGGTATCTCCCTTATAGAAAACAAGATCAAACCACTCATAGAAAAAGGAGTGGATGTAGTGGTTGTGATAAATAAAGACGATGAAAAGGCTTTCAAGGAGGCTCTGAAAGACTATCCTATCAAGTTTGTATATCAAGGAAACGAGACAGGGACAGCAGCAAGCCTTTATTCATCAAAGGAACTTATAAACAAAGACATGTTTTTGGTCTTGATGGGAGATGATCTGATTGACTATGACACTGATAATGTTCTCAATCTCAATGAACCGACGGTCTTTGCAGCAAAAGTTGAGGATGTAAGCAATTACGGGGCAATAGTCACAAACGAAGAGAATGAGGTAATAGACATACTGGAAAAGAAAAAGAGCGGAGAGGGCCTCGCCAACACAGGAATATATGTAATGCCAAAAGAATTTTTTGAAATATACAATGAAATTCCTGTGGACGAAAAAAGCGGTGAAAAATTCTTAACCGAGGCGATCTGGCTGCTTAGAAAAAAAGGCATAAAATTCAAGGTTAAAACAATAAAAAGGTGGATCGGTATAAACACGCCAGAAGAACTTAAAAAAGCGGAGGAAACGTGGAATCCAAAATAAGACCTGCTGAAAAAAGAGATTTGCCAAGTCTGCTTGACCTGATGAACCAGCTTAGTCCGTACAGTTCACAAATAGACTATACAAAGATTAGCGAGACTTTTTCAAGCATTCTAGAGGATAAATTCTATCGACTTATCGTTTATGAAACCGATGACAAGATTGTGGGCACTGCCCTTCTTCTAGTACAGAAGAACCTTTCCCACGGCGGTAGACCATATGGACACATAGAAAATGTAGTTGTCGATTCCAGCTACCGAGGAAAAGGGATAGGGAAGGAAATGCTAGAATATCTGATAAATGAAGCAAGAAAATACAATTGCTATAAAGTAATACTCAATGGAAGAAAGGGAACCGAAGGCTTCTATGAAAGTGCCGGCTTCAAGAGAACAGATGAGACAGAAATGAGAATTGATCTATAGAAATTGTATCAAAAGCTGTATAGCAAATCCTATAGCACCGACGATAAGCGTACCGATGGCCACCATTATGGAAAGTTCTTTGTACTCCTGTTTTGTTGGTTTTCTAGTAAGCAGGAGAACACGCCTGTACTCAGACCAGTAATGATTCAACATCAAATTTATTCGTTTTGGGGATAGAACTGAAAGCGCACGTCTCACCTGACTAAATTTCTTGGAAAAATTTATCCCTTTTCTTGTTTGCACAGCTTTGTTGGCTTGTTGTTCAGTCCTCACAGTTTGCTGATTTACCTCCGGCTTTGCTGTAATCTCTGTCTTTTTCTCTTCTTTTTTTGGTGTTGTCACCTGCTGAACAGTGACCGGTGCTTTTTCCTGCTTCTGCGTAGCACTCTGAACCTCACCAACCTCTTCTTTTGTTTCCGATACTTTCTCACTCACAGCAGAATCACTATTTACAGTGGAATTTGCATCGGCAAGACTTCCTTTTTCCATCTTACCCCAAGAATTTTATCCCTAACTCTTCTTCTACTTGCTCTTTTTCCTTAAGCTCTTTCTCTTCGCCAATAGATTTACCGGTTATTTGCTTCGATGATACCCCTGTTATTATAGCCATAACTCTCACCGTGCTCTTAAGATCAGGAAATATGTGAGCCCCCCAGATTATCCTCGCGTCTTCAGGAAGATGCCTTTCCAATAATTCTACAACAGTATTGGCCTCTTCAAGCGTCAAGGACGGCCCACCGCTCACATCAACTAGCATCCCTTTCGCGGTTGAAACATCAACATCTACTAAAGGATTGTTCAATATTTTATCGACAACAGTTTCGAGCTTCTTGTCCTTTGCATCGCTTTCTGCGGATCCTATCAGAGCTACACCGCCGTTCGACATTATCATCCTAACATCAGCGAAATCAACATTGATCAGACCGGGCTTGGTTATTAGCTCCGTGATCCCTTTGACCGCGCTTGTAAGAACATCATCGGCTATCTTGAAAGATATAGGCAACGGTAAATTCGGAGCTATCGCCCTGAGCTTCTCATTCGGTATGACGATCAGCGTGTCAACCACCTCTTTCAGCCTTTCTATCCCCTGAAGAGCAGAATTGTATCTCTGTTTGCCTTCCATTTTAAAGGGAGTTGTGACAACAGCAATGGTAAGCGCATTAAGCTTTTTGGCTATCTTCGCAACCACTGGAGCCCCGCCAGTACCTGTACCTCCTCCCATTCCCGCACATATAAAAACCATGTCAGCCCCCTGAAGGGCTTCTTTAATCTCTTCCTCCTGCTCCTTTGCGGCAGCTTCCCCAATCGACGGATCAGAACCCGCACCAAGGCCTTTCGTTAATTCCTTTCCTATCAGTATCTTCTTGTCAGCTGGAGTACACAAAAGATCCGCTGCATCTGTATTTATTGCGATCAATTCGGCTCCCTTTATACCGACCTCAAACATCCTGTTAAGAGTATTATTACCTGAACCGCCTACACCAACGACTTTGATACTTGCCCTTTTACTTACAACTAAATCTTCAAGCGCTTTATCAAACTCCTTTGTCCTGCTTATCTCGAAATTTGGCGCCTTTATTCCCTCATCAGATATGCTTCCCCTTAAATTATCGCCATCCATATTACGATGAACTAATTTGTACTTTATATTCTTTATTCACATACTTATTTATATCCTCTATTATTGCATTTCTAAGATACTCGGCCAAATCTCCTTTCATTGTTATCACTACATCTTTTTCCGTAATATTGACAGACTCCGGTTCTTTGTTCGCATAGTGCTTGAATATAGCGGCACATTTCTCTTTATCATCATTTAGTACTTTAACTATTTCAATTTCATAAATCACGTCTTTTCCAGCTAAGATATTATTAAAATTCACAAGTACTCTTCCACCGCTCACAGACATAACATACGCTGGAACACCGTCTAGTGTGACAACGTCTCCAACGCTTGGCTGTATGCCGTTCTCCGTGAAAACACCTAAACCTACAGTCTTGACTAATTTAGGATTGTATTCCCCGAAAGCTTCCTTAGCCTTAAGTTCTAATGTATATTTATCCCCAACATTCTTTCCTATCAGTGATTTACTGATAGCAGGGAGAGTATAGTTTGCACTTGGGATCACCAAAACCGGAGAAAAATCCATTTTCTTTGTGTCGAATCCTTCTTTTTCTGCTAGATCCTTGTATGTCAAATCAAAGATCGAGCCTG
>JAGDXV010000026.1 GCA_023261805.1 Candidatus Parvarchaeota archaeon
TGGGCTCGTGGCGCAATTGGTAACGCGCTCCCTTGGCGTGGGAGAGACTTCGGGTTCGAGACCCGACGAGTCCACTAATCTTTGATTTTTCTGAAGAAGCCTTCATATAGTATTCCACTTACTATTTGCAGAACACCCGCGATCAACAGAGGGGAAATTATGTCAATATCCATTATATATCCGGATATGCTTGTGCTGAGCGCTGAGATTCTGGTGACTGATCCAGCCATTCCACTTGCAGTCCCCATGTCTGTATTATCAACATTGTTTACAACTATCATGCTTCTTGTGGGCGTGCCAAAACCATTGATGAAAGACCTGAGCAGATAGAAAAGAACAAAAACAGCAAGAATTGGGGAGAAAGCTGCAACTACAAGAAAGGATCCCCCGAGTACACGCGTTATAGTCGCTGTCTTTATGCTTCCGAGTCTCTGAGAGATTTTTCCACTGAAAGCAGCCCCGACCGAAGCTGCGATATTGATGATTATGAATACTGCGCTGATAGTTGTGGTAGACGTATTAAATCTCAATATAAGCCATAGTGGTAAGAGTGGCATGAAAATTCCCGCAGAGAACCCATTCAGGGAATTGATTATCAAAATTTTCCATAGAAATTTGAATGTGCTTCCGCTCACTATCTTCGATTTTTTGATATTATGTTTGTTCTCTTTTATAAAGAATAGAGGTATTATTGAAATTATCATCACCAGTATACCAAATCTAAGGAGAGGGACGTAAATGTTTGTAGTTATCCGACTTAGCAGTAACAGAGCAGGTCCGAAGACACCCGCGATCCCCGCAGCGAGGGTAATATAGCCAAGTATTTTGATTCTCCTGTCCTTTTCGTACAAATTTGCGATCAGTGCAGTCTGTCCTGGGCTGAAGGCTCCCCTTAAGCTTCCATTGCTTATGTTATACCCTCCAATTAGCCCGGCGAGAATTATGAATGGAAGACTCCGATACGATGAAAGAAGATATAGCGATAGAACCATCAAAACATCTGTTGTTATCAAAGCCTTCTTGTAACCGAATCTATCGCCGACATTTCCCAGCACCACAGGAAGGATTATGGCAGACAGGATGAATGGAACATATATCAACCCTATCTCTTCTACATTATATCCAAGATACTTTAGATAAAGAGGTATGACCAAAAATATGAATGACATCGCAAAACTTCTGAGTATTCTGGATGCAAGCAATAGTTTGAAGGGATCTTTTGTTGGCATGCAAAAATATAAGAACTGTGAATTATAATACTTTATTGTTGATGAGCAATTGTATGGAACCATACATTAAGGATATCTTGTCTAGCGAGTACGAGGGAAAAACGGTTATTCTTAAAGGATTTATCAATTCCATAAGAAAAGGAAAGAACAATGTTTTTCTGATCCTTCGAGACCCAACAGGTCTGCTTCAGTGCGTTTCTAATTCTCAAGAGGAGCCTTTTCAGGAGGCGAGCAGGGTAACGAGGGAATCTTCTGTGGAGGTTGAGGGTTCGATAAGGAAAGACGAGAGGGCGATTGGTGGGTATGAGCTGCATCTGAAACGAATCAAAATTATCGGTCTGTCTGAGCCATTCCCTCTGAAAAAAGGTCATAGCAAGGTTTTTCTTTTCGATAATAGGCACCTTTGGTTAAGAAGCCCAAGAGTTACCGCTATAATGAAAATAAGGTCGACTGTTTTCGAGGCAATACATACCTTCTTCATATCAAATGGCTTCTACGAGATTCAGTCACCATCATTTGTCGGTGGCAGTGTCGAGGGTGGCTCTACTCTTTTTGAAGTCGATTATTTCGGGAAGAAAGCGTATCTGACCCAGAGCTGGCAGCTTTATGCAGAGGCAATGGTAGATTCTTTATGGAAGATATACACGGTCGCCCCATCCTTCAGAGCAGAAAGAAGTAAGACATGGAGGCACCTGACAGAGTTTTGGCATGCCGAAGCAGAGATGGCTTTTGTTGATAATACTGGTATAATGGATGTAGAAGAAAAGCTCATAAAGAGCATTGTTAAAGCGGTTCTAGATAAAAATTCAGGTGAGCTTGATTTACTGAAAAGAGACAGGAAAATACTTGAGAACACCGTGAATAAGCCCTTTTTGCGCATGAAATACGAGGAAATAATAGATCTTGCAAATAAGAACGGTTTAAAGCTCGAATACGGTGCGGATCTAGGCTCAGATGAGGAGAGAGTTATAACATCGAAACTTGACGTTCCAGTTTTTTCAATTAATTACCCCACAAAACTCAAGCCATTTTATCATAAACCAGATCCAAATGATCCGTCCCATGTACTTTGCAATGACCTTTTGGCGCCGGAGGGATACGGAGAAATAATTGGTGCCGGTCAGCGTGTTGATGATAAGGATACACTTATAAAGCGTATTAAAGAGGACGGTTTAAACGTTAAGGATTACGAGTGGTATATTGATCTTAGAAGATACGGTGCTATACCTCATTCAGGCTTCGGTTTGGGTGTCGACAGACTAGTGATGTGGATATGCAAACTTCCACATATCATGTATGCCGTTCCATTTCCGAGGACAATGAGAAGACTTTTACCGTGACTTGAATTTTATTCTTTGATAACCTTAAGAAGTTTCTTTGTTATTTTTTGTATCTCATCCCCTTCTGAATTTAGACTCAACGAATATTTTTCTGACTTCCTTCTTCCTCGTCCTGTTTGTATCGTGATTATGTATGGATCTTTCTTTTCAGAATCTTTATAAAAATTTGGATAGGAATTTCTTTTTTGTGGAGAATAATTGTTGTATGGATACTCTATAGATAAACTATAGTCGTGAGGAGAATCTGGTCTATTGAAATAGAAACTTAGTTTCACTTTCTTTTTGGTTTTTTGTATTACCTTTCGGATATTTTCAGCGTAATCCACACTATTTATCATTTTGTATCCAATTCCTTCTAGATTACGAATTAAATTATCTAGCTCTATATTAACATTTTCAGTAGCCTTCTTATAATCATCATCACTTGGCTTTCTATATTTTTCAGCCGCGATTTTTATTTCTTCAAAATCAGAAAAATCAGTTTTAAGCCCATTTCTATATGTGATCTCGATTTTTTTATCACCTATCCAAATTATTCTTCTGAACATGAGCGGATTTCTGCTTACCGAGCCCATCTCACTCATAGGATAATTTTTACCTTCTATCTCTTTAGAGACCAAGTAAATGTTTCTTGAATACTCTAAAAGAGAGTAATACAGATCAGTTTCTTTTTTTGTCAAATCTTCTAAGTTGTTGTGTAATTTTTTAGCTGAGTCCGCTGCCTGTAAAAACAGCCCTTCCAAGTCTGAAAGACTCCGCTCCTTTATTTTCTGCATTATTGATATATGTACCATCCGCTATAAAATCTTTCATATTATCGAATAGAGCGAGTCCTCATACACCTCAACGTTTTTCAGGAGATCATTTAAACTGTTTATATCGACGGAGATTATTCTCTGTTTTTCTCCATTGTAACTGAATAGTGAAGCCGGTTTGTACCTTGTTACGAGCAGGATAAACGACTTTTTGTTTGTAAGTCTTTCATCTATCTTTATATAGGCTTTTGCCCGTCTGACTTGTTTCTTTATAAAATCGATCTCTTTTGATGGGGCAATATACTTATGGTATTTGCAGTCTATGAAAAAAGCATATCTATCATTAAAAGCTATCACGTCTATCTGATGCCATCTTTTGTCTTTGAATCTCTCATCGCTTATGACATTGTAATTGAATTTCTCGAAGACATCAGCGACGAGTTTTTCAAAATCATCCCAGTTTTTATCTTTGGATTTCCTGGGCTCTTCAATTTTGATATAGCTCATAAGCGTGCATCGGCCGGGGTTCGAACCCGGATTTTCACCGTGGCAGGGTGATGTCTTACCATTGGACTACCGATGCTTTTTTCGTTTGTATTTGTAGTCTAGATACAGTCCGTTTATAAAATCATTGATTTTATAGGATATTGTGTCAGTTCCCACATAAATCAAAATTAGCACAGCAATGGAAAGAATCATTATCGCTTCCGAGTATAATGGAAAGATATTTCCATAGTAGAACAGCGCAGAGATCAGGAAGGTGGCTATAAGTCCATACTCTTTTCTGTAAAAGTAAAAGGCAATAACGCCTATGCAGACAATGATTATAAAGAGATAGAAAAGAAGGGGGTTGTCCATCTCCAGTATATACACAGCCTCTCCAACAGCGTTGACCCCGCTCATAGAAGCTTAAGCTTTGATGTCACCTCATCTATTTTCTTTTCGTAAAATGGTCCTATTCCTATGGCTGTTTCTGTCCCAGGCTCAACCTGTGTTAGTCCTTTGTCTATAATGACCTCAAAAGGTATTCTTTTCTCAGACAGTGCTTTTTTAATCTCATTAAATTCATCGTAGCTCGTTGTTTTTACTATTATCTTTTTCTCCCCCGTGTCGAGCCATTTCTTTGCGATCTCTTTGTCTGTTTTATTGACCTTTAGAAAGCTCATCAAGCTGGCATGTGCAACCTGGGAGGCTATTTTCCCAGCCCCCATCTTGATGTCTTTCCTTACCACTATGACCTGTTTTATCTCATCTTCCACTCAAAGTGATACACATCTTTTCAATAAAAATCTCACTTTTTAAATTGAAAATTTAGAAGAGATAGAAATAAATAGTATACTAAATATAGTAAAA
>JAGDXV010000014.1:0-733 GCA_023261805.1 Candidatus Parvarchaeota archaeon
AAGCTCAGATGTGTTGTTGGGGAGGCCGGAGGACCAACCGTGCCCAAGGTGTGGACACGATGAGCTAACGAGCTGCGAAACGCCTCAAAGAACCCGGTGGTCGATGAAATTTCTAAAAATCTGGATTTCTCAGAAGGAGCGATAAAATGCATGAAGAAATAGGTAGAGTAATAAGCGAACTTTCTATGGTTATGCTTGGTGGTGACACCAAACTGCGTGAGGTAGAAGATATCTTAAAGTCATACATAAACTCGATCGAAGAATCAATGAAACATTTATCTGACCTGAAAAAAAAGCATCAAAGTGTACAGATCAAAATTAAAGAAATGTCACAACCAGATGATCCGAAGCCATCCCCTTTCGGTATTTCTGAGTCTGACAGTTCTTCCAAGAAAGAGCAAGCCATTTGGCTGCTAGAAAAAACCAATGCAGCGATAAGCGTTATCGAAATTGACAAATTAATTAGCCAGTTTGAAGATGTTTTAATAGAGCTTAGTGGAATAATTAAGAGACACGAAGTTCGGTCACGAAAATAAGGGCACCTCGGAAAACCCCGTGGTCACTCGGGGTTTGACAGAATAGCGACGGGCTCAATAGTGACGGAGTAGTAGGGATGATTGCGCGCAGGACTTCGGTGAAGAACGATCTGTTGGCCGATGAGGGATATGTCCACAAGGTGGATGCCATCGGGGACCCCTTGCAGAAGGTCGAGGCGGTGGTCGATTTCTCTGCT
>JAGDXV010000014.1:743-2845 GCA_023261805.1 Candidatus Parvarchaeota archaeon
TGGAATACTTAAGAGACACGAAGTTCGGTCTCGTAAATAAAGAGGGCCGGTTCAAGTCTTGGAAGCAGAGCGGTTTTGGACAAAGAGTCTACAGTCGGATATGCCAACCATAACTTTAGTGACAAGCCACTAGTAAACCCTTCTTCGCATGCAATAGGAGAACAAGACATGGATCCGAAAAATATATATAAGGACTCAAAAAACGCTCTAATAAACTTGCGCGCAGGAGGGGAAGTTTATTCAGATGACCCAAGAATAGCTGCCATTAATGATGAAATTATCAATATGGTAAGGAACCTTGAGGAGAGATTAGGAAAAGCAATAAGTATACTCGAGGACTCTGCAGAATGGGATGTTCTTACCTGCGCGTTCTACGGAGAGACAAACTCGGGAAAATCTACATTAATAGAATTCTTAAGACTCTCTCTAGACGATGAATTAAAACACAAGGAACAGACAATTTTTAACGATATTGTGAATCAGTTTGGCCTTAGCGAGAAGAATATTGAAGACACCCAAGAAAAACTAAAGCGCGCCATTTCAGACCAAGAATCGCTACTCACTGTCAACAAGCAGGAAGCAGACAAACTGATAGGAGAACTTTCTTTCTTGGAGGGGAAGTTAGAAAAACTTAATATCAAATTTTCTACCGCTAAGAAGAACATGGCTTTTTATCGACGAATTCTACTGCCATTTTGGAAAATTAAGGAACACGAAGAGATAAGAATTGCAAAAGAGCTTATCAAAAATAAGGTATTAGAAATTAACAGAGCAATTGAGTCTGGGGAAGCTGCTGTCGCAGCGGTTAATTCTAAGGTCGAATCACTATCTCTTGAAATGAAAACACTAACAGATTCCTTAGATCAGCTGCAAAAGTACAAAGACGGGAAAATAATCGGAGATGGACGATCTGACTTTACAAGAAGTCATCACACTTATCATCTACAATCTAAAAATGGCATGCATATCGATGTAATAGATGTGCCCGGAATAGAGGGAAATGAACAAAGTGTTTCTGACCAAATAGAAGAAGCTGTAAGAAAGGCGCATGTCGTCTTTTACGTTACATCGAAGGCAAGTCCTCCTCAAAAAGGGGAGGGGAACACTCAAGGAACATTAGAAAAGATAAAGCGACAGATATCTGATCAAGCAGAGATCTGGGCGATCTATAACAAACGGATCACGAATCCTATCGCAATGGCTTCACAAGAGTTGATCACTGATGATGAAAAGAAAGCATTGAAAGAAATGGATTATATATTCAGAAAGGAGCTGGGCGAAACATATAGAGGGCATATGAGCATATCAGCATTACCAGCATTTTTAGTATTAGCCAAGTGCCTTGTTCCTTTATCTCCAGAACAAAGAGGAAAAGATAAATTTATTTCGAAAATCGGTAAAGAAGAGACGCTAGATAAATCTGGTGCCAATGTCTTTCTAAATTTTTTACTCATGGAATTTTCTAAAAATTATAAATTGAGGATAGAGTTAGCCAACAGGAATAAGGTCGATTCGGTATTTAAATTCGCGATAGATAACATTCGTGAAATTATCGACGATAGATTGATTCCCTTGCAAAATCAAGTTAAGCTCCAGTACGATGGTGCAAAAAGTAATTTAATAACAACGAAAAAAGAGTTTATCTTGTCTTTAAAAACCTCGCTCAAAAGACATCTGATGATATTTGAAAATAATGTTAGAGATTACATGTATAACAAGATAGACTCTAATATATCTGGCGATGACCTAAAAAGGTATCTTACTCGTAGCCTTGAAGACCAGTCAGAGGAGTTTAAGAAAGGTCTTCAAAACAGCATAAGCCACTTATCAAATGATTTCGAAAGACAGGTGTCTGAAACCGTAAAGAAATTCAAAGAATATACGGCGAGTATTTTTTCTCAATTCAATGATTCTATCAATAAGTTTGAGAAAATTGAACACGTTGTTATTATTGAAACCGACAACGGGATCAGTTATATGGGATTGGCAGCAAGCGTCGCCGGTGGTATCCTGCTTTTTTGGAATCCGCTTGGATGGTTTACGTTGGTAACAGGATTAATTTCAGTGGCTTCCGGTGCGTACAAGGCCGTTCGATCTTTCTT
>JAGDXV010000014.1:2855-4487 GCA_023261805.1 Candidatus Parvarchaeota archaeon
CGCGCGCAACAAAGGAAGGCTGTCGACGATAGTATTGATAGGACTAGTGAAAAAATATCAGCAATTTTTGAGGCGGAATTGGCGAAAGCATCGGAGGGTATTGACGAGCAATATGAAGAACTATTTGAATTGATGGGATTGTCTCTTTATCAGGTTAAAGAACAGATTTCTCATCTTGACCTCGCGCGCAAAAATTTTGAGTCTATAAGAAAGATCGTGAATCTGGCTAATCCCTGATAAATGAGCGCATTTACATCAACCATTCTTAACCACGGGTTTCGTAACTAAAAATCGGCGTTGACGGAGGTAGGCTGAATATGGATATTGAAAAAAATTCAACCTTACAGACTTATATAGAAATTAAAGAAGAGATAATTGATCTTTTAAAAGCGGTTTCTCTTTCTTTACAGTCTGGCATAGATAATCAGTTTTACGAGGATGAAGCGGGACTGATCGGAAAGATAACAAGAACTGTAGAAGCTCTTGGTAAGAATGTAATGCAGATTGCTTTGGTGGGCGGATTTTCTGAGGGGAAAACTTCTATCGCTGCAGCTTGGCTTGGCCGAATTGATGTGTCGATGAAAATCAGTCCGTCTGAATCTTCAGATTCAATTTCTGTATATAGACTCGATGATTCTATCAATCTCATAGATACCCCAGGCTTATTCGGATTTAAAGAACGATATAACCCTGAGAACGGCAGAGTCGAAGAGTATAGAAAAATTGCAAACCGATATGTGAGTGAGTCTCATATTCTGCTTTACGTTCTGAACCCAGAAAATCCCATAAAAGATAGCCATAAAGAAGAGTTAGAGTGGCTTTTCGTGACTCTTGGATTATTACCGCGAACGATATTCGTCTTAAGCAAATTTGATGAAGTGTGTGATATTGAGGATGAGGAAGCCTACGCTTGCTCTCTAAAAATCAAGACTGAAAACATCAAGGGACGATTGCATCAACTGATCGGCCTTGACCCCGAATTGGTGAATACAGTCGATATTGTCGCCGTTTCTGCTGATCCGTTTGGTCTTGGTTTTAATCATTGGGCAGAAAATCGTGATGATTTTCTAAAATTGGCCCGGATAGGTTTACTTCAAGTTGCTACTAGAGACAAAATCAGCAAAAACGGTGGTCTTAATGATATCAATAGAATGGCTGTTCAAAGTATTTTATCGGATCTTTTTTCTTCCGTTTTGCCAGCCGCAAAAAATATGGCGTCTGAAATAGACAAAGAGCTTTCAGTTTTGGAAAGTATGGCTCCTTCGCTAACGTCGCAGCTCTCTGATATAAAAGCGCGAAGCCTAGAAACCAAGAGGTTGATTAAAAATCTTGTTGATGAGTATATAGAGTCGTTAGTTGTGAAGGCTAAAGGGGTATCTCTTGAAACTTTCCGATCCTTTATTGATAGAGATGTTGGCGACAATGGAGAAAAGGTCGTACAGTGGGTGTCTCGAGAAGTTGAACAGCAATTCTCCGTTGTTGGTGGTGATCTTCTGCGTCTTCAGGTGTCAATAGATACAGATATAAGCTTTTATGATGGAAGCATGATCGAAATGGGTAAAAAAGGGATTGAGTTTATAAAAGGTTCAAATGTCGTCTCTACAAGCAATGTTATAGCGGTACGAGATGCTA
>JAGDXV010000006.1 GCA_023261805.1 Candidatus Parvarchaeota archaeon
ATAATGGTGCAAGCGTGTTCAGCAGCTACTGGAACTTTGCTGGGACTACTGCACCTTCTGGTTGGACACAAAGTTTAGATAGTGTTAGTTATAATAATGGGGCAACAATTTCTGGTTCTAATGGCGGATATTGGTATTATACAGGTGCAACCTATTCTGGCACTTTGCTTATAGAGGAGCAAATGAAGGTTATTACGCAAAGTTCATCAATTGCTTTTGGAGAAGGAGCTGTTGGCTTAACTACTACTTCACCTTCTTGGACCAGTACATTTTCAGTGACAAGAGTTTTGCAAGGAACTAACCCAACTATTGGTTATGGTTTTTTAGGTTCAGGTGGTGAGACAACGACCGAATTTGAACCTACAGGAACTTTTGGAATAATTGGTTTTTATGCTTCATCAAATGGTATGGCAACATATTCGAATTATCAAACAGTAGAAACCTCAACTGATGCAGTTCCATCATCATATTATCTTGTTGGTTCTGAAGCAGATGTGGGTTCTCAAGTATTTGTTCAGTGGCTTCGCACCCGTGCCTACCCGCCAAACGGTGTGATGCCTTCCGTGAGCTTCTCGGATGCGATTTATAAGTAGAGATCAGGAAGAAAAAAGAAAGTCAACGGTTTTATCTACGTTTAAACTGACGAGGTCTTCGTATTTCTGGCCCGTGCCGAGGAAAAGAATAGACTCCGTGTGTTAAAAGCAAAAGACGAGAGCATTCAAAACCTCTCAATATGTTAATTGAAAATAATTATAATTTAATAAGTGAAGAAGAGAAATTTTTGGAAAGCTGTTGTATAGGGAAAGATGGAAAAGAAATAAACTTAATTTTTTGTAGACTACCAAATTTTATGGACCTGCTTTTTATTCTTTCTTTTTCTTGTTGTCCCCTCTGAATGGCTTCAACGGGATTTTGACTTCCTTCAGTAGGAAAGCTGGCAGGAAAGACAGAAAATACAGAATCTCTGTTCTTGCTACCCCTTGTTTGGCATGTCTTCTATACGATTTCCTGGCTGTAGCATTTATCATCTTGAATTCACCTACTTTTCTAAGTCTAGCTGAGAACTCACGGTCTTCATTCATCGTTATGTTCTCGTTGAAAAGTCCTGCTTTGTCTATGGCATCTTTTCTACAGAAGACGCATCCATAAGCGGAAGGTATCGGTGTTAGGAAGGACAGACTTTTGTAGAAGTTCTGCCATCTTGAATAAAACTTAAAGAACGTTCTTTTCTCAAGATTCAGATCTTTGATATTCACACGAGACTTAGGTTCAACGACGACAACGTTTTCGTTTCTCAAAAATGTTTTAACAACCTGATCAAAGACGTTTTGGGACAGAATGTAATCAGCATCTATGAAAGCAATGATCTCCCCCGAGGCATTCTTCGCGCCCTCGTTCTTGGCGGCGGATACACCGGCACGGTCAACTTCAATCACTTTTGCACCATACTTCTCGGCTATCTTAACGGTCTCATCCGTGGAGTGATAATCGGATACGATGATCTCATAATTTTTGTATGTTTGCTGTTTTATTGACTCGAGAAGATCTTTGATGTAGTTTTCCTCATTATATGTGGGAATGACGACAGATATCAAAGGATTTTCATCCATATTCAATCAATGTAAGAAGCGTAAAGAAGTGGAAGGAGGACAGTAACGTCGCCTTCGACTGTTATTTGTTTTCCTTTAGGGTTTACTTTTCCCCAGGAGACGGCCTCTTCCAATTTTGCTCCGGACAGGCTGCCGTCCCAATCAACAGCGGTTGTCATATATATTGCATAATCGAGTCCGTTATGAAATTGATTCCACCAAATCGTGTGATGCTTTGATATTCCTCCTCCAAGCATAAGTGCGCCGGTTCTCTTGGCTTTGAAAACAAGATCGGCAAGCAGATTTTCATCTTCAAGCGGATTGATGATGAACTGTCTATCCCTTTGGTAGTGCATCCATATCTGCGAACCAAAGCTTCCATCTGTAAATCCGGGTATGATGATAGGTATTTTGTTCTTCCAAGCCCAGTAAGTGATGGTTTCACCAGCTCTTCTCTCTTTTTTAATTTTTTCACCAATAAATGCTACGATCTCTGAGGTTGAATATTGTTTCTTTACCTTGGCTGCATCATCCAGTATTGGACGCAGCTTTTCCTCTAGAATATATCCGTAGCTAGAATTAGGAATGAAAATATTGTAGAGTCTGTTTATCCCTTCTTTTCTGAGCTGCGCATCATCAGTCTTTTCTGTTCCAGCATAGTAGTCCTTCCACATCCTTGCGAGGTCATGATCAATCATCCCTGCGGTGGTGATGACAACGTCGAAAAGCTTGTTCTTTATCATGTCGCGTATAACTCCTCTTGTGCCTGTAGATATTATATCCGCTGGAAAGGAGAGAAATCTGACACACTCCTTGTCTTTTTCCATTGATTTAAATATTTCCTCAGCTACAGCCAGCTTTTTAGCTGTGAAGCCCCCTGTCCCCGCGAAGCTTTTGACTAGCTGGCCGATCGTTTCATGCTTCTTTATTCTTATGTCATTGACCTTTTTTCCAAGCATATTTAATCCATTATGACTTTGGAGTATTAAAAGTATTCTTCCGGTACTCCGCAATCTGTAATGCGAACTTTGTTTGGATTCTTAAGATGATAAAACCCAAATTCCCTAAGTTTGTTTTTAATGGTAGAATCGACCTTCTTCTCGTCTGTTCTTGAACTAATTTTGTCTCTTATATTTTCAAGGATTTTTCTATAGCTGTCGAATATTTCCTCCAATTTAGAGTTATTTATGCCCATTTTTTCAGCTTGTTGGCGTGTCTTTCTTATTACGCTTCCTCCATTATTTTTTACATAATTTGGTGCCTTTCCTGGGGCCTCGATCGGATATTTAGGATCAATATAAACTGTTGAGTTACTGTTGGAATCACATAGTTCATATTCTCCTGCAAATAATTTTTCAAGAGTCTGAGGTATTTTTTCTATGATGTTCAGATTGTACCCAGCAGCACGCTCAGCTGCGCTCTCCATTCTCTTGATTGGGTCTCCATCTTCCAGCAAAAGCATCAGAAGAGTGCGCTGTATCCTGTCTTCTCTTTCGATAATTCTAACCGGCTGCAAACCGTATATTGCTAGGTTGTCTTCGGCTTCTGCTATTGGTACCGTTGTTCCTTTATATTCTATCTTCTTGACGCCCGGTGTGTAAGGATACATCATCTCTCCATCTATCCAGAGAGAGGAAGACTTATTGGATGGTTTTGTGGCGGTCCTTTCTATGGGAAGCAGAACGATCCCATCATTTGATGCCCCTTTTTGAATAAGGTAACGTTTCCAGCCCTCTTGGTTTGCATGAGAGGATATAACTACATCAATATCCCGTGGATATTCCAGCCCGTTCAGTTTGTCTTTTGGAAGATTTGAATAAAGGATGAAATAAGCGCGTGCTCCTCCAATAATCGGGCTACTATGCAAGTCCTCATTTATAAAATTTAATTCATTACTTAGTAATTCATCACTTGGATGTGCTAAATCCATAGATAAGTAAAGAATGAAAGTAATATTTAAGCTTTTAGTCATCAAAACTTAAAATCCTCAATTGATATAAAATTATTATGCGAACAGGAACCTCTTATCTTCCACTTCATGGAGGAAGCGCCCCGAAGTGGCTTTTTGACAGGATGACGCTTTTATCAAAATCCTTGATAAAACTGATTCTGGATGAATATGGGGATGAATGGCTGCTGAGGAGACTTTCTAATCCTTTCTGGTTTCAGTCACTTGGTTGCGCTTTAGGTTACGATTGGCATAGTAGCGGTTTGTCGACGGTACTCACGGCAGTATTGAAAGAATCGATAAACAAACAAGATTATGATATCAAAGTCTGCGGCGGAAAAGGAAGAGCATCCTTAAAGACACCAAAGGAAATAGAGCAGATCGGTTCTGGATGGCATTTCAGCGAGGAGGAAATAGAAGACATCAAAAAGGTTAGTAGGCTCGTTGCGAAGACAGACAATGCCTTAGTTCAAGACGGTTACGCACTTTATCATCACTCTCTGTTCATAACAAAAGACGGGAGATGGGCAATAATTCAACAAGGGATGAACAACGAGGACAGGATGGCGAGAAGATATCATTGGATCTATGATACTAAGAGCATCACCCTGAATCCGAACAGAAATATCGATGGAAGCGAAGAGAAAGAGGTTTTGGACATGACCTCTTTGAAGAGTATTGGTGCAAGGGATGTTTCACTCCAATTGGTTAGAAGCAGACAGGAGATAAAATATGCGATAGAGCAGGTGAAAACCCTGAAAATGCCCGTGCATCACATCATTACTCAGTCAGATCTCTCGGAGAGGACAGTCAAAGAATTGACACTTCTCAGTGGTTTGAATATAGATTCGTACGAGGATCTTGTTCTATTAAGAGGGATTGGTCCAAAAACCGTCAGAGCACTCGCTCTCCTTTCAGAGCTTGTATACGGAAAGGAGCCAAGTTGGGAAGATCCAGTAAAATTTTCATATGCACACGGAGGGAAAGATGGGACGCCTTATAGGATAAACAGAAAAGAATACGATGAAACAATTCAAACAATGGAAAACATTATAGAAGCAGCTCACACCGATTTCAAGACAAAAGAGAACGCACTGAAAAGGCTACATAATGTTGTCGTTGATGTTTTAGATCAATGATTTGAAAGTATTATATTATATGTCAGATAAGGTTTAAGGATATCAGCATATGACCTATATAAAATCGATAGAACTTGAGAACTTCAAGTCCTTCGCTGGGAGGACGAAATTTGATTTTATCAAGGGTTTCAATATAATTGCGGGCGCAAACGGTTCGGGGAAAAGCAACATAGTTGACGCGCTTCTCTTTGTCTTCGGTGAATCATCGAAGAAGGAGATGAGAAGCGAGTTGCTTTCTGATCTGATATTCAATGGAGGAAAGCACCTAAAGGAGGCTGAATTTGCGAAAGCAACAGTCACATTGGACAACTCAAACAACGAATTTAAGGGGTATGAGGAGAAGGAGATATCAATAAGCAGAAAGATAGACAGGAGTGGAAAGAGCGTTTTTAGGATAAACGGGAAGGCATCGACAAGAGAGGAGATAGTGAATCTTCTTTCTCAGATAAAGATGAATTCAAACAATTTTAACATAGTTCCCCAAGGAAAGATACTCAGTATCGCTACTGTCCCGCCTGAGGAGAAACTATCGATAATAAAGAGTCTCGCTGGAATAGACGTCTTTGAGGAGAAGAGAGATAAAGCAATGTCTGAACTGAAGAAAGTCGAAGAAAACATTTCAACGATACAGACCGTTCAGAACGAGAAGAAAAAACTGCTTGACGAGCTTGAATCCGAGAAGAAGAAAGCTGACGAATACAAGCAGCTTTCGGAGAAAGTCAGGATCCTTTCTGTGAAGAGCTTATTGCTGAAGAAGAAAAAGCTCAGCGATAACTACGATTCGATTCAAAAGGAGTTATCCTCTCTTCAAGAGGAGAAAGAAAGGATCAAAAAAGAGATGGATGATGGGACCCAGAGACTTCTTAGATTGAGAGAGGAGATTCAGAGGATAAACGAAGAGGCAGGATCGGCCGGGGAGGCAAAAATCCTTGAAAAAGAAAGAGAGGCAGCAAATGCTAGAGCGGAGCTGGAGAGGACAGAACTGCTGATCAAGACAGATAGAGAGCAGCTAGAGAGAATTCAGGAGACACTTTCTTCTCTCGAAGAATCAGAAGCAGAAGCAAAGAGAATCTTGGATCAGGAAAGAGAAGAGATAGCAAAAGTAGACGCGAGAATGAATGAACTTCTTGTAAAGAAAAAAGAGATAAGTGAAAAGCTGAATGAGATAAGGAGAATAGCGGAAGAAAAGAAACAGAATGAGGAGAAGCTGAATCAGATAAACAAGAAAATATATGAAGACAAGCTTCTTCTTGTTGATTTTCCTAAGGCTTTGGAGCTTCAGGATAGATTGAGTGACATCAGAAGAAGAATTGACGAGTACACAGAGAACAAGAACAAATTAACCGTTGAGTTTACTGAGATGAAGCCATTGGTTGATCGTGCAAGGAGCGAGGTTGAAAGGGAGGAGCAGCTGGTATTAATTCTCAAGGAAAGAACGGAGAGAGAAAAAGAGGAATTAAACTCACACAACAGGTCCTTTTCTGTTGTTGAGAAGCTGAAGTCCAACATCGGTGGAATACTTGGGACCGTTGAGACACTTTTCAGGGTAAAGTCGGATCAGCATGTTGTTGCAGTGTTCAATGCGATAGGGAGAAGGAGGGAATTCATCGTTGTGGATACTGTAGACTCAGCAAACAAAGCGATACAATTTCTGAAGGAGATGAAGCTCGGTGCTTTCACATTCATTCCTCTTGATCAGATACAACATCAAGGAGTATTGGAAAAACCAAAAGAAGAGGGGATAGTAGATTTTCTCATCAATCTCGTTGATTTTGATCCCTCAGTTGAACCAGCGATGAGGTTCGTTTTTTCTGACACGCTTCTTGTTGACAACTTTGAAAACGCAAGGAAACTGATTCACAATTTCAGGATGGTCACATTAGACGGGACAGTTTTTGAAAAGGCAGGGACGATATACGGGGGATATGCACACGAGTACTCAGGAACAGAACTGATAAACAGATACACACAGGATCAGGAAGAGCTGAACAACCATCTTCAAGTTTTGAATTCTCTTAAGGCGGAGGCATCTGATGGGGAAGCCAGATTATCTTCTTTGATGATGAGTATTAAAGCACTCGATCAACAATTGCTTGATCTTAACAATGAAAGAAAAAGGTTGGAAGCGGAAGCATCGAAATTCTCGGGCAGTGAATCGGAAATAACGCACAGAATAGACGAATTGGAGAGGGAGAAGAAACTGATAGAGGAGGCACTTTCGAAATTCAGTAAAGAGAGTGATGGAAGCCTTGAAAAGGAACTTGAGGAAATAAACAAGGAGACAACTGAGCTGGAAGTTAGAGCGGCGAATTCGAGGAGCAGGATGGAGAACATAATGAAGTTCGATCTCAATAATATCCTTAGAAGAAAGCAGGATCTTCTAAAAGAAAAGACGAGATTTGAGGAGGAGATTTCGGAGCAGGAAAAGAAGATAGGAGAGATAAAGGAAAAACTGAAAACCATAGAATCGTCGCTTAGGGAGAAATCAGCAGCCTTGGAGGAGATGAGAAGGCGCAGGGATGAACTCGAAAAAGAGATCTCCAAGGGGGACAAACAAAAGGAAGAGATGGCAGCCAGCGTCGAGAAGATAAATGAAAAAATAGATGCTGTCACGGTTAAGCAAGCAGAAGCAAAGGCAAAGCTCGATGTCGTTCTCGAGGAGTTAGCAAAATATGATACGAGTGGAATAGAGGCCGGAGAGGAGAGCCTGGAGGCTGTTCAGAGACAACTATCAGAGAATCAAAATAAGCTTAATTCATTCGGGCCCGTAAATGAGCTGGCATTGAATAGATATAACGAAGTATTGGAAGAGTTTAATAATTACAATTCCCAGTTATTGAAGCTTGAGGAGGAAAAGACAAAAGTACTTTCAGTCATAAAAGAGATAGATGATAACAAACTGAGCGTTATAAAGAGTACACTTGGTTCTTTGAATCAAGTATTCGATTATGTTTTCCATTCTATCTCAAACGGAAATGCTAGGCTTGATTTTGAAAATCAGGACGACCCGCTGAACAGCGGAATAGAGATACATGTTGATCTTCCGAACAAGAAGGTTCATACGATACACGGGCTGAGTGGAGGAGAGCTGTCGATCGTCTCGATTTCTTTGATAATAGCGATCTCTAAGTATGTAAATGCACAATTCTATGTTTTGGATGAGGTAGACGCAGCCTTGGACCAGAGCAACTCAGAGAGGTTCTCATCCTTGATCAAAACCTATTCGGCGGATACCCAGTTCATCGTGATATCACACAACGAGACAACCCTGATAAACGCAGACAGGGCCTACGGCGTAATGATGGATGAAAATGGCATCAGCAAGGTTGTTAGTATAAATATATCGGAGAAATCAAAGAAATCATAGATATCCTTTTTCTTTCAGGAAATCGTACGCCTTTTGGATCACCGATTTCAGTCCCGGGTATTTTATCATATTCTTAGCTTCATCGTATGTAACCCATTTGTATCCGCTGTGTTCATAGGAGATATTTACATCCTTCTCGTCTGTAATGCAGAGAAAATAGGTCACGGTTTTCTTTATGGTCTTGCCATTCTCAGTATAGAAGTACGTCTCCTTTTCCTTGAAGTCATCCAATATTTTTATGTCCGTTATTCCTGTCTCTTCCTTCAATTCTCTCACAGCCGCGCTGATCGCCCTCTCACCCTTTTCTATATGCCCTTTCGGCGTGTCGACTTTATCATCGGAGAGAAGCAGCAGAAACTTCCCCTCTCTCACAACGATGAATCCAGCTGAGAATTCAAACTTCATATTCTAAGGAAGGACCGAAAAGCTTAAATACTATGAAAATCTCTATTACAGTATCAAATAATAGTATCTAAAATAGATACTATTAATGATGGAGGAAATATGTTCGGAAATTGGTATGGATGGAATGGCCCGGGCTTCCGGGGCGGCTTTGGAGCTGGAAGACATATGAGGCAGTTGAACGGTTTAACCGGCTTAGACTATGATCTGCTTTACATTTTGTCGGATCGCAGTCTTAATGCGGAGGAATTATTCGAGCAACTGAAAAGTTCCAGGGCGAATACAAACTTTCCGATCCTGGGCTGTGTAAATCTTCATCTGAAATATTTGGTTGATGAAGGTTATTTGGAAAAGCACGAACAGGATGGTAAAACCTATTATTCCTTGACATCAAAAGGAAAGGAATTGATTTGGTGAGGGATCAGCTATGTTCGGGAATTTTGGCTTCAATCGAGGCTTTCATGAAAGGCGCGGGTTTGGGCTGAGGTACTGGATTCTCTCGATCGCGTCGGAGAGGGAGGTCACTGGTGCTCAGATCGGGTCAGCGATATCAGAATTCAGCGGGGGACGATGGTCTCCCTCACCAGGCTCGCTGTACTTGTTCCTTAAGGAGTTAGCGGATGAGGGTTATCTGAGCGTTCATGAGAAGGAAGGCAAAAAATATTACACCACCTCACAGAAAGGAGCGGCTCTTTTGAGAGATTCATGGTTCCCATGGCATAAGATGGGATGGTTTTTTGGTGCAGGCGATAGTTCTTTGGCGGAAGATATAGCAGAGATAGATTCGAAGCTTAGAGATCTAAAAGAGAAGAAAGGAGCACTTTCTTCCTCCGATAAAGAGAAGCTACGTAAAATAAAGGAGCTGGTCACGGAGCTCATAGATGGACTCTGAGGGTTCCTATATGAGGAGTCTCTAAATATACTTCCAAGCCCTTCGTGGAAATCGCCGTCTCTCCGATTTTAGTCCCGTTGATTCCATCGAGTATCTCTGTACGCGAAATTTCCCTCGGTTTGTGTGTGCTCGTCTGCTCAATCATAGTGAGATATTCGATCGCTTGATTAAGATAATTGAAATAATTAGCCAAGTTCATCAAGCTTTGTGGGTATTCGATATCTCTTTTATTAGGATTTGTCTTATATGTTGGAATGTAAAATATAGCCGGGTTTTTATCATCTTTTGATAATCGTCTCCAACCGATAAGATTGTCAAGATTTCTCCAATAAACAGTCCCATCCCCACCAACCACGCTTTCTTTTCCAATATCGCTGCCCGCGGGCGGTTTTGTGTCTATGACACTGCGTGTTTCCGGATCAAAAGAATTTAGTTCGAATAATGCGATTCCAAGTAGGCTTCTCTGAAGATTTTTCCAGAGTTTATCGTCTCTATGTATTCTTTCCCTCTCTTCTTTTTGTTTGTAGAGATCACAGACCGATATAACTGAAGGGAGAAGAACGTATTCTTGTGTTGGTTTTTCTGCATTTGCCAGCAAAATACGCTCCAGTTTTCTATCTCTGATCACAGCTATTGTAGGTGCAAAATGTGCGCCGTAAAGATCGTGCCTCTCGCCTAATTTCTTTGAGAAATTTAGGTTGTCAATAGCGAGAGCCTCTGGTTGTCCCATTGAGGTAGAATTCATTGGAGCTACCGGTTGCGATGCAAAGTAATAGCGGGTGCGTTTCGCTTTTCTTTCTTTAGAGGTCACTGATGTCACGCCTTTTATTAAAATATAATTTCCATCACTCCTTTCGCTTAAGACAACCGATCCATCACCATAATTGATCGCATCTACTGTCGCTCCCTGAACAGATCCGAAGTAAGGCGATACTTTCGGAGCGGCTTCAAAGATGTCTTTGAATCTTTCATCAAGTCCTAAAATTGTAATCTCCTCTTTGGGGACGGTTGCTAATGTAATTTTCTTCTCCATATTTATCGCTTTAGAATAAGATAATAAATCTATATAAATCTTTTGTGCAGAACTTTAATCTCAGTGTTTGTCTCACCAGATTCCTATATGAGGGTGCTCTATTCTCAAATGTTTTAACCGGCTTTTTTCCCTGAAGGTTTCCTCAAAATTTGGATGGGTTATGACGGGTACGAGGCCGCGTATTTTTCCAGGCGAGTGCGGGTCGGTGAGAGAAAGGACCCTCTCTGCTTTTTCAGTTATGTTTTGTTTCCAAATTTGGGACCAAGAGATATAGAAACGCTGAAAAGGAGTGAAGCCTTCTATGATTCGATTTTCAGAAGGATGTCTTTTCAAGTATCTTGACAGCGCATCATAGGCTATGGCTATTCCACCAAGATCTGCGATGTTTTCACCGAGTGTCAGCTTTCCATTGAGCTTTATACCTGGAAGGATTTCAAAGGAGGAGTAATACTTTTCCACTTTTCTCGCAGCTTTCTTGAAATTTCTTCTGTCCTCCAGTTTCCACCATTCCTTCAGTCTCCCTTCTTTATCATGTAAGCTTCCCTGATCATCAAAGGCGTGGGTTATTTCATGTGAGATGACCCCTCCGATGCCGCCGTAATTTACAGCCGCATCTTTTTTTTCATCGAAGAATGGAGGCTGCAATATGCCTGCGGTTATAACGATCTCATTCATATCAAATTCGCAGTACGCATTCACAGTCTGGGGTGTCATCAACCATTCCTCTTTGTCGACTTTCTTTCCAACACGCGACATCAATCTCCTAGTCTCAAATTCCATTGAGCGGACATAATTTCCGAAAAAGTCATCTCTTTTTATTTTCAACGATGAATAGTCTCTGAACTTTTTAGGATAGCCAACCATCGGGGTCAGCGCATCCAGTTTCTCAAGCGCTTTTCTCTTCGTTTCTTCACTCATCCATTTGACCTTTGATAGTCTTTCACGGAAAGCAGATAGCAGATCGTCTATCAGCTCTTCAGCTTTCTTTTTTGCATCAGGACTGAAGTATTTTTCAACATAAAGTCTTCCGATAGCTTCTCCAACTAATTCATCCAGCATCATCACCCCGCGCTTCCATCTCTGCGGTGGCTTTTTCTGTCCAGTCAAAAATCTACCGAAGAAGCTGAAGGATTCATTATAAGCGGCGGAATGAAGGGCGCCGACAGAGTATCTCAAGACCCTCCATCTCAGATACGCTTTTATCTCGTCTGTACCGCTCAGGTCGGTTATTTTATTCACCTTGTCCATGAATTCCGGCTGGCCTATCACAATGAATGGCTGGTCTATTCCAAATGAAGAGTAGAAGCGATGTATATCGATTTTATTGAACCTTCGTTTTATTTCTTTTTGAGAGAAACGATTGTAATTTTTTATTTCATCCCTTAACTCAGCATTGCTCCTGCTGGCCTTCGCCAAATGTGTCTCTATCTTCATTATCGCTTCTGCATTTCTTTCGGCCTCGCTCTTGTCGGTTCCGTACATCACGAACATCTTCGTAATGTGTTCACGATATCTTTTCAATACCGGCGCATACTGCTCTTTAAGATAATAGTCCCTATCAGGCAGAGTCAGACCGCCTTGTTCAACATAAAAGGAATATATTGAGGGCTCTTTTTGGTCCGGCCCGCTTGTATATTCGAAGAAAGTATCGAGACCGATCTTTGCAAAATCGATCACACAAATGTTAATATCATCAATATCCTTTATCTCATCGATCTTTTTCATTAACTCGTAAATTGGTCTGAACTTCAGCTCTTCCATTCTTTTTGTGTTCATGAATGAATAGTAAAGATCACCGATCTTTTTCTTCAACGGGTCCTTCTTTTCATTCAGGCATTCCTCAGCTATCCTTTTTAATTCAAGCAAGTTTCTTTCATCGAGCTGATCAAATGAACCATATCTTGTTCTGTCCTTGGGAAGGGGGTTTTTCTTCATCCAGTTCTCACAGGAATAGAGATAGAAGTTATCAAATGGATCTCTATTGAGATTCATATTCTTTATCGAGAAGCCGATATCCTTCATAAAACGCCTTATCATGTTATGAATCCAAGAAATTATTAATATCTTTGCACGAGTTTTGCCCGGACCGAAAGCTTTAAATACTTAAATAAGTAAATACCATAAGACCTCTGTACCTTGGAATCTAATGTTTTGACTCATGTTTTATCGCCTAAGTATCGAGTAATGACTGATCAGGAAGTTGAGTCACTACTTAGTAAATACAAAATTTCAAAGAAGGATTTGCCCAAGATAAAGAGCACCGATCCAGCTGTTGTTGCGATCGGCGCGCAGGAAGGTCAAGTCCTTGAGATCACAAGAAAAAGCAGGACAGCAGGCGAGTCTTATTATTACAGGTTAATCGTAAAGTGATTAAAAGGTTATGGATAACGCTCAGAAAGCCATCTTGTTAGACGCGGCGATCAACTTCGCAGAGCGGGCAAACTTTCACATAACATCTTTCAATTATTTCATCGAGCACACACTGCAGTCCATAATCGATTCAAACTCTAAGATAGAACCGGTTATAAAGCCGCAGGGTGCCGAGGACTTCTATATAAAACTTGGAAAGATAGAGCTTCTCCCTCCTGATGTTCATGAAGCTGACAGCGCCGTAAGGCCGTTGTATCCAATGGAGGCAAGGATACGTGATCTCACCTACGACAGTCCGATGCTTCTTAATGTTTCCTACATGGCGAACGATGAACCTATAAAGGAGGACAAGGTTCTTATAGGAAGGCTTCCGATAGTCGTCAAATCGAATCTTTGCCGGTTGAACGGTCTCAGCAGGGAGGAGCTAATAAAATTGAATGAGGATCCAGACGATCCTGGCGGTTATTTCATAATCAGTGGAACTGAGCGTGTTGTGATGACAGCCGAAGATCTGGCTCCTAATAATATCCTGATCAACAAGGAGGAGAGGGAAGGGATACAGTACACGGTGAAGATATTTGCTGATGTCACGGACGTAAAAGTGCCCCACACCATAATTCTTTCGAACAATAATCTGCTTTACATCGACTTTGGAAGGTTGAGGAGAGTGCCGGTCACAACACTTCTTAAAGCGCTTGGGGAAGAGAACGATCAGAAACTTATAGAGTCTATCGCTCAGGGGGACAAGGACATCGAAAACACGATAGATCTGAATCTTACGGCCATGCCCGTTACGGACAAGGGAGAGGCATTGGAATCGATAGGGAACTCTCTTCATTCAATTCATCCGAAGGAAACAGCCGAATCAAACATCGATCTTCTTCTTTTCCCATTCATGGGAAGAACGCCCGATTCTAGACAAGCCAAGGCCGAATACATAAAGTATGTCATCAGATATCTTCTGAAATATGTGGAGGAAGGAAAAGAGGTTTACAAGGATCACTATGCTAACAAGAGACTGCACGGAGAGAACTATCAGCTTGAGACGCTTTTCAGGTTCATATTCAGGCAGATAATAAACGATGCAAAATATAACTTTGAAAGAGGGGTCAGGAAGGACAGGATACCCAACCCTCAGTACATATTCACATCGGATCAGATGACCCTTAGACTAAGATCCTCGCTTGCGACAGGAAGGTGGCCTGGAGGCAAGGTAGGGGTTACACAGCACCTGGAGAGAAGGAGCTTCCCATCGATGATCTCAAACCTCAGGAAAGCCGAATCATCTTTAACATCAAACAGGGAGAACTTCAGCGCGAGGGATCTTCACGGTACACACTTCGGCAGATTCTGCGCGGTTGAGACACCGGAAGGTGCCAATGTCGGTTTGACGAAAAACATCGCGATTTTTGCTAAGATTTCGGACGAAAACAGCGAAGAAGAGAAGATTTACAAGAAGCTCGAGGATATTGGGGTAAAGACGTTATGAGTTCAGTCATATTGAATGGAAAGCTTGTAGGCTCAGTTGATGACGGAAAGGCAACAGCGCAAAAGATAAGGGAAGCCAGGCGTGCTGGAGAGATACCATATGAGACAAGCGTAAGGTATAGAGAGGACATGGATACGGTCGTCATAAACTCCGACGGCGGAAGGCTTCTTCGTGCATTGATAGTTGTAAAGGATGGAAAACCCCTCATCACATCTGAGGACATACAGCTACTGTCGGAAGGCAGAATTTCATGGGAAGATCTCGTCAAACAAGGGAAGATAGATTACTTGGATGCGGAAGAAGAGGAAGATGCTTACATAGCATTGAATGAAAACGAATTAACAAAAGAGCATACCCACCTTGAGATCTCCCCTCTTTCTGTGTTAGGGATGCAGGCTGCGCTGCTTCCATTTGTTAATCACAACAACGGGCACAGGAATATACCGGCCGTGAAGAGTGTCCTACAAGGTGTTGGAATATATAATACGAATTATCTGATGCGCGTGGATAATGATTCAGCCATAGCGATCGACCAGCAGCGCCCTATCGTTAAAACAGTCCTGCACGACAGGAAGAGTGCGAAATCTCATCCTTTCGGTCAGAATGTTGTCGTCGCGGTGATGTCATATCTAGGTTACAACATGGATGATGCGATAATTGTCAATAAATCATCCGTTGAAAGGGGTCTGTTCAGATCGATGTTCTTCAGGCCTTACAAGACGGCGGAGCTTCATTATATCGGCGGGCAGACCGATGAAATAACGATTCCGGACAAAGATGTTATAGGTTACAAATCTGAGGATAGCTACTCTCACCTTGATGAAGACGGCATCGTCTCCCCGACAACTTACGTCAGCGGAGGGGACGTCGTGATAGGCAAGGTTTCACCTCCAAGGTTCGTTTCGGCATTAGACAAATTCAGATTAGGCATACAGAAGCGCGTTGAATCATCAGTCGAGTGCAGACCAGGAGAAGAGGGTGTGGTCGATACGGTTTATCTTTACTCTGGGGACGATGGAACAAAGCATGTGACTGTGAAAGTCAGGCAGGACAGACCTGTGGAGATAGGGGATAAATTTGGTACGAGAAGCGGGCAAAAGGGCGTTGTGGGGATGCTGTTCAAACAGGAAGACATGCCTTTCACGCTTTCAGGTATCGTCCCGGACATCATTTTCTCTCCTTATTCAATACCAAGCAGGATGACGATGGGTTATCTTCTCGAGCTTATAGGGGGTAAGGTCGGTTCCCTCGGCGGGAGATTCGTCGACGGCACGCCTTTCACAGGGGAATCCGAAGAGGCACTGAGAGAGGAGCTCGCCTCTTATGGCTTTAGAGATACGGGCGTTGAGACGATGTACAATGGAGTAACGGGGGAGGAGATAAAGGCCAGAATATTTGTCGGAGACATGATGTACATAAGACTGAAACACTTCGTTTCAAACAAGATACAATGGCGCGCGAAGGGTCCTGTTCAGCTGCTTACAAGGCAGCCTACAGAGGGAAGATCTAAGCGCGGGGGCCTTCGTTTAGGTGAGATGGAGAAGGACGGTTTCATCGCCCACGGCGCCGCCCTCGCCCTCAAGGAAAGATTTGATTCGGATAAAGTTGTGATCCCTGTCTGCGCAAAATGCGGAAGTATAGCGGTTTACAATTTCAAGAGAAGGACCGGATACTGCCCAATAGACGGGGAGGACGCTCCGATAAAGCTTATAGAGACATCGGCGTCCTTCAAGATCTTCCTTGATGAACTGAAGTCAATGGGAATATATCCGAAAATAATTTTGGGTGATAAGGTATGAAGTTGGACAGCGATTTTATTTCAAACAAGATAGCGGCTCTGGAATTTGGAATATTATCACCAAGAATAATAGAAAAGATGAGCAGTGTTGCGATAACATCATCGGAACTTTATGATATTGACGGTCTTCCAGTCGATGGAGGGCTTGAGGATCTGAGACTTGGCGTGACAGATCCAGGGCTTGTCTGCAAGACCTGTGGAAACTCCGTAAGGGATTGTCCGGGTCATTTCGGCCATCTTGAGCTTGCAAGACCTGTGTTCAACATAAAGATGGTCCCGATGGTTCACAACCTTCTTAATGCTACATGCGATGTGTGCGGGAGGATACTGATACCTGAAAACACTTTGAAGAAGATTTCTGATAGATTGGAGGAGATCGAAGCGCAGGAGGGGATAACCGCGAAGGAGAATTACATCAGGAAAATAATCAAGCATGCCAAGAATGTGATGGTATGTCCATTCTGTCATGCAAGGCAGTCGAAGGTTAAACTTGAGAGGCCGTACACCTTTAAGTCGGAAGGCCAGATCTTGACGCCTGTAGATGTGATGGAAAGACTTGAAAGGATAAAGGATTCGGACCTTAAGTTTTTCGGGATGGATCCAGACTCATCAAGGCCCGAGTGGATGATAATAACAGTTCTGCCGATACCGCCCGTCACAATAAGACCACCTATTACGCTCGAGACGGGACAGAGGAGCGAGGATGATTTAACCCACAAGCTAACGGACATAGTGAGGACAAATCAGAGACTGGCCGAGAACATAAAATCAGGTGCGCCGGAGGTCATAATAGACGAGCTTTGGGATCTGCTTCAGTATCATGTCACGACTTTGATATCAAATGATACAGCACAAGTTCCTGTCGCCAGTCAGAAATCATCAGGTAAGAAGCTGCGTACGCTTGAGGACAGAATAAAGGGAAAGGAGGGAAGGTTCCGTGGATCGACCCTTGGAAAGCGTGTAAATTTCAGTGCAAGGTCGGTGATATCCCCTGATCCTTTCTTAAAATTGGATGAAGTCGGGGTGCCTTTGGTGATAGCAAGGGATCTAACCTACCCGGAGCGTGTGACAGACATCAACCTGGAAAGGGTCAAGGGATACATAAAGAACTTCAACTCTTACCCCGGCGCGAATTACATCGTCACACCTGATGGGATAAGGAAGAAAATCACAGAGGCGAACGTCGATCTTTTGTTGGATGAGGTGAAACCTGGATATATTGTTGAAAGGCATCTTTTGAACGGGGATGTCGTGATATTCAATAGGCAGCCTTCTCTGCACAGACTGTCGTTGATGGGCCATTCTGTCAGGGTCTTACCGCAGAGAACTTTGAGTGTGAACCCAACCTCGACGCTTCCTTACAATGCAGATTTCGATGGGGATGAGATGAACATCCATCTTCTTCAGAATGAAGAGGCAAAAGCCGAAGCAACCCTGATAATGGACATAAAGAACAATATCGTCTCCCCGCGTCATGGTTTGCCGTTGATAGGAGCGACGCAGGATTATCTTTCAGGTTGTGCGATACTGACCAAGAAAGAAACGGTCCTGGATGCAAGCGATGTCGGACAGCTCCTTGCGATGGCGGATGTGGAGGTAGATCTGACTAAAAAGAAGTACACAGGGAGAGAAGTGTTCAGCATGCTTTTGCCAGAGGATCTAAACTTTGAAGGGGAAAGCAAGGTTTACAAGAGCACAGGCGACGATGATGCTTACGTAAGAATAAAGAATGGAAAGCTCATCACCGGCGTGATCGATTCAGAGATCATAGGAAGGGAGAGCGGAAGCCTCCTTCAGTATCTTTTCGTTAGGTATGGTGGCAGCACCACTGCCACCCTTATCAACAGAATAGTCAAGTTGTCTTTGATGGTTTTAATGAAATTTGGGATCAGTGTCAATCCAGGAGATTTTGATCTTCCGGAAAATGCATACAAATTGGTCGATGATACTATCAGCGAAGCCGAGAAGGGTGTCGATTCGCTGCTGAAGAAATACGATAGAAACGTTGAGAATCAAATACTTGCTATCACAGAGAAGGTGAGAGGAGAAGCGAGGAACATCGTCAGGAAATACATAAAGACAGAGGGAAACACGATAAACGATATGATGATAACTGGTGCGAAGGGGAGCATAATAAACTACGTTCCAACGGCAGCGGTGATCGGCCAGCAGCTCCTCAGGGATGCAAGGCTGAATGAAGGGTATGAGTCAAGGATTCTGGCTCACTTTAAGCGGGGGGACATGGGCCTGTCTGCAAAAGGTTTTGTCAGGTCAAGCTATAAGAGGGGACTGAACCCGATCGAGTTTTTCTTCCACCAGGCAAGTTCAAGAGAAGGATTAATGGATAATGTCATAAGGACGCCTGTTTCAGGTTACCTGTACAGGAGGCTTTCATCGGCTTTGCAGGATCTTAAGATAAGCGATGATCTTTCAGTGAGGGAAGGGAACAAAATAATACAATTCAAGTATGGAGAGGACGGGATAGATGTATCGCTGAGCGACAGAGGGGATTTGAATCTATGGATATAAGTGAGATACCGAAGAAATACATCGAGAAATTCAAACAGATCGAGGGGGAGAATGCAGACCTGAATAAGCTGAAGGAGATATACGAAAAATCCCTGATAACCCGCGGCGAGGCGGTCGGGATCGTTGCCGCCCAGAGCATCGGCGAGGCAAGTACCCAGCTTACCCTGAGGACGAAACACGTTGCAGGTCTTTCGGCGATAAATGTAACCTCCGGTCTTCCAAGGCTTGTCGAGCTTTTCGATGCAAAGAAAAACATAGCGACTCCATCGATGACGATATATTTAAAAGAAGACATCGCAAAATCAAGGGAAAAGGCGCTCGATTTCGCGGACAGACTGATTCAGATAAAAGTCGGGGACCTCATCTCCTCTTACAGCATTCAATTGAGGAGGAAGGAACTCATTTTCCTGTTTGATCGGGAGGCGATGGACTCATATAAAATAACCTTCAAGGACGTCGAGAGCAAGTTGAGGCCACTGAACTTTGAGATGAGCGTCGACGGGAACGAGCTGCATGTCATCGACAAAACAGCCGATTCTATCAAAAAGATAATGAGAACGAAAAGCAGGATTTCAAGCACATTGATAAGAGGAATACTGGGGATTGAGAGGACGATCGTATCTCAGGACAAGGACGGATCATTTTATATTTCAACGTACGGTACAAACCTCAAGGAAGTGCTGAAGCAGGAAGAGGTCGATACGACGAGGACTGTATCGAACGATGTGCTTGAGGTCGCAAGCGTATTGGGGATAGAGGCTGCAAGAACCCTGATAATAAATGAGGCTTCCCAGACGCTGGAGGCGGTCGGACTGATGGTCGATTCGAGGCATCTTTCACTTGTCGCTGATGCTATGTGCAGTGATGGATCGGTGAGAGGGATCAGCAGGTACGGTATCACAGGAGAGGTTGAATCTGTGATATCAAGGGCTTCGTTTGAGGTGCCATTGAGGCATCTCGTCAATGCCGCCGTCATGCACGAAACAGATAAATTTGATTACGTAGCTAATAACGTGATGTCAAATCAGGTTGTGCCTGTTGGAACAGGCGTCGTGAAATTGGTTTTGAGGGAGAATGGAAGAGGATCTCAGAAAGACGATTCAGGAGAAGATAAAACAGAATAAGGTCATAATAGGCAAGAGGGAAACTATCAAGGCCGCAAAGGAAGGAACGATAGAGTTCATAGTCTACGCCGACAATGCAGATGAGAAGACAGTAAAAGCGTTGGATTCTTTGGAAATAAAAAAATACAAATATGAGGGGGACAGCGAGGCGCTGTCAATACTCTGCGGTAAGCCCTTCAATGTGCTTGTCTTAGGCGTGGAAAAATGATATGCGAATAAAACTTGATAGCGATACCCTTTCTTACATGCACACCTTCTCTGATGTGACCGGCGTTGTGCCAAGAGACTGTATCTCCTTCAATGATACACTTGTCTTTGTCGCCCCGGAGGGGCAGGTCGGGATGTGCGTCGGCGAAAACGGTGTGAAGGTCAAATTACTGGAGAAGCTTTTCAATAGAAAGGTGCTGATCGTCGAGTATTTTGATGATCCAGTGAAATTTTTGGAGAGTTTTGTCCGTCCAATAAAGATGATCTCGGGATACGTATCTGTCGATAGCAACAACGATAAAAAAATAGAAGCCGAGCTCTCGGGAAAGATCAGCTACGACCGGGTAAAACTACTTAAAATGCTGATGGAAAGATATTTTAACCTTAAGAACATTAACATCAGGTGAAAATATGGGAAAAAAGACACGTGGACTGTTCAGTGGAAGGGCCCTTCTGAAGAGGAAGAAGAAGGTAGCCTTCAGCAAGAAGCATTCGATGTCGGATTTCCTAAAAGCGTGGAAGAAATACGATCCGCTTGAGGGGGCGCCTCAGGCAAAAGGGATAGTCATAGAAAAGGTCGAAGTCACACCAAAGAAGCCGTCCTCAGGTAAGAGAAAAGCCTGCAAGGTACAATTGACGAAGAACGGAAAGATGATCACAGCGTACGTTCCGTATCGTAATGGAATCTCCTTCATAGATGAGCATAACGATGTTATGGTCGAGAGGATAGGCGGTGCACAGAAGGGTGCGAGGGGGGACCTTCCCGGCGTAAAGTTTATAATCACAAAGGTCAATGGTATCGCATTGTCAGAATTGGTCAGCGGAAGGAAGCAGAAACCAGTCAGATGAATATGGCAGAGAATGAGACGACTACGGAGAAGCATGAGGAGAAGATCCTTTTCCTTGGAAAATACAGCTACGATGTTCAGGTGAATGATCCAGGGCTGAAGGATGTGATAAGCTTGAAGCCAGCGATAATTCCGAAGAGCGCGGGCCTGCTTTCACAGCAATACCTTGGGAGAATGAAGGTTAACTTAGTTGAGAGACTGATAACTCATCTGATGGTTCCCGGTCATAAAGGCAAGAAGCACTGGAGAACGAGCAAGCTGATGTCCGGGAGATTTTACACGGCGTTGAATGTGGTCGATGATGCATTCGAGAGGATATCGAAGAGCGGAAGGAACCCGATAGAGGTTTTGGTGAGAGCTGTTGAAAATTCTGCGCCGAGGGAGGAGATAATGACCTTACTTATAGCCGGCCAGAGGATACCGAGGCAGGTTGATGTTTCTCCGATAAGGAGGGTTGATCTTGCGCTTAGATGGATAGCTGAGGGGACCTTTCAATCCTCATTCAGTGGAAAAAAGGCGGGAATAGCCCTGGCGGAGATACTGACGTCGGCAGCTGATAATTCCCCTTCCTCATTCCCGATAGCAAAGAAACTTGACATCGAGAAACAGGCATCCACTAACCGTTGAATCTTTTTTCTATCGACAGGATGTAATCACTGTAGTCTATCCTCTCAGACCTGTATTTTCCTTTCATAGCCAGGATTATTTTTTTAAGTGTCCCTCTCCAATCCTTGGTGTTGTCTACCTGTATCGCTTTTTTATGCCAGTCCACAGCTTCGGCATATGTCCCATCTATTGCTTCAAACATCAGATTATCATAGATTTTTCTTTTCCCGTATCCTCTTTTTCTCAGTCTTTTTTCTAGCACGTCAGGACGGCAGCGAAGTATGATGAGAAGATCAAATTTTTTCGATGTCACGAGATGTACTAGATGGGAAACAACAACGGTATTATCTTTTATTTTTCTTGCAGCGGCATTGAGTTCACTCAAACTTATCTCCCTTTTGTTTATTTTTTTGTTTAAATCAACGAATTCATACCCGAGTTTCTTGGAAAGCATCCTGCCGATGTAATGTTTTCCTACCCCAGGTGTGCCGCTTATCGCGATTATCATGGGTTTAGCCTTCATTGTATTTATAAGTATTTATGAAAATAAAATGTTCATAAAATTGAAGTGGGAAGCCTCAATATGGAAGCTCAGGAAAATTCACACAAGAAGATGGATGAGATAGAGAGGATATGCTCTTCTCTTAATCTGAACGAAAGAATAGTTTTATCTGCCTACTCAAATGCAAAGAACGAGTTCTCGGAAAAATTTGATGCCTTGGACAGCAATGCGGTTTCAAAGGCGTTGAGAAGGCTTCTTTCTTTTGGCTTGGTATCGATAGATAACGAGGAGGAAATTGGTTACAATCTTACAGATCTGGGTGAGAGATACCTTGAGAGAGGTCTTCCGGAGGTCATACTTGTCCGTTTCCTTTCGAACAGGAAGGGGATCGGTTATGATGACGTACGAGCCGGAAGTGGACTGGATGAGCAGGAGATGAACGCAGCTGTTGGGATCCTGAGATCGCTCGGGATTTTGGACATCGGCAGGAGCGGACTGAGCTTAAAAGGAGGAAAAGAGGCGATAGAGGCGAGACAAAAGGCGCTGGAGATGATAAACTCAGGGAGAACAGACATCGATCAAAGCATACTTACCGACTTTTCAAGAAGGGGCCTGATAACGAAGAAGATAAAAGAGAAACAGATAGTCAAGGTGACTGAACTTGGAAGAGAGGTCATCGCATCCCCTCTTTTCCTGAAGGCAGGCATCGGGAAGGTCACACCAGAGTTGATCCTTTCATGGAACGCCGTAAAGGATGTACGGTTCTTAAGATACGACATGAATCCTGACGTTCCTCCGCCGATCTATGGAAGGAAGAACATCGTGAGGGATTTCATGAAGCTGATAAAAGACACCTTCTATGACATGGGCTTCAGCGAGATGGATGGACCATATGTCGAATCTACCTTCTGGAACTTCGATGTCATGCTTTTCAGGCAGAATCATCCGGACAGAGACATACAGGATACATTTTATGTCTTCTCCGATGATGCATCGGTCCCGGGGGACCTTATCAAGTCCGTCAAAAAGGTTTATGAGAACGGCTTCAACAGGGGCAAGTTTGACAGATCATACGGTTATGGGACCCCTTTCGATGAAAAGCAGGCGAGGAAATGCATTCTCCGCGGGCACGATACAGCGATGACGTTCAGGTATCTTTACAGTGTAATATCGAAGAACAAGGAGAAACCAGCCAGGTACTTCGCCCTGAGCAAGGTATTCAGGAACGAGACACTTGATGCTACACACCTTGCAGAATTCAATCAGGTCGAGGGCTTTGTATATGACGATAATTTAACCGTGAGGAGCCTGGTTGGTTATCTAACGGATTTCTATGAAAGGATAGGCATCAAGAGGATACGCGTTAAGCCTACTTATAATCCATACACGGAGCCGAGTTTTGAGATACAGGGATACTTGGATAGCGGAAGGAAATGGATAGAGATAGGAAACTCCGGAATCTTCAGGCCGGAGGTCCTGTCCTCCTTCGGAATAAGAAAGAACGTCCTCGGCTGGGGCCTTGCCCTGGAGAGGGCGCTGCTGCTAAGATTGGGGATAACCGACATAAGGCAGATATATGGCTCCTTCGCGGACATCGACTTTTTCAGGGACGTGGAGGAGAGGAAAATATTTGAGGGGCTGATTTGAATGGTGATGATAACAACATCTTTGGACAGGATGAATGAGCTGATAGGAAGGCGTCTCTCTGCGAAGGAATACGAGGACATAGCCTTCAAATACGGTTTGGATCTCGATGTCGATGGAAACGTTCTGAATTTTGAGATCACTTCCGATAGGACAGATCTGATGTCGGTATTCACCCTTGCAAAGCTGATCAAGAGGATCCTTGGAAAGAAAATAGATGAAAAGGGGATAATCTTCGAGAACAGCGACATCACTGTTGAAAAAACAGAGAGGCCCTTTGTCAACTGCCTCCTATTGAGGATGAAAAGGCCCTTGGGCGATCTGGTGGACGAGCTTATAAGTCTCCAGGAAAAGATGGATCAGGTTGTCGGAAGAAAGAGGAGGTTCGCAGCCTGTGGTTTCTTCGATGCGGACAAAATCTCTTTCCCGATCACCTATTCCTACTCAAGAAAGGAGGATAGGATAATACCTTTAGGTTTCTCCGAGCCGAAGGATTTTGACTTTGTTTTGAAGTCAACCCAGCAAGGGATCGATTATGGAGGCCTGATAAAGAAACCGATAGTCTGGAGGGATCGGAACGGTGAAGTGATAGCGATGCCGCCGATAATAAATTCCGATAAATTCTCGCTGACAAGGGCGACAAGAAACGTTTTCATCGATATTACAGGAACAGACAGATCATCCGTCAACCTTTTCACAAAAATACTTATTGAGAATCTTGGCGAGATAGGCAGTGTATCCGTTTTGAGGCCAAAATACAAGGAAAAGGAAATAGATACAAATCTGTCTTTCGATGGAAAGATCTTCTTTCTCAATTCAGAGAACATAGAAAATGTCACAGGGATGAAGATCCCTTTGGATGAAGCAGAGAAGTTGCTGTCGAAGGCCGGTTTTTCGGTAAAAAAAGAGAAAGACCATCTCAGGGTTTATTCCCCTTACTACCGACAAGACGTGATACATCAGGTAGACCTTGTGGATGACATAATCAGGATGTACGGCGTCGACTTGCTCGGCATCGATGAAAAACGCTCATACATCAAGGCGATGAAGTCAAGATATTATCATATCACAGAGATGATACGCGATCAGATGGTAGGTCTGGGATTCCAGGAAACAGACCTGAATGTCCTGACGAGCGAAAGATATCAGTTTGAGCTGACAGGCCTGAAAGCGGAGGATTATGTGAGGATAGTTTCATCACGCAGCAATCTGAACACGATGGTGAGGAAGAACATCTTCCCGGAGGGAATACGCTTCATTTCGAACAATCTAAACAAGCGCTTTCCTCAAAACATTTTTGACATAGGATATGTGGTCGAGCTCGACAGAAATGCGGACACTCACTTTTCAAACAGATTGAAACTGATGGCAATGCAGTGCGGAGCCGATGCCGATCTCACCTTCATGATCCAGTCGCTTAAGATTTTGATGAGGAACGTCTTTGGAAAGGAAATTTCCATAGACGAGGAAAATGATTCGCCTTTTCTTATCGATGGAAGAAGAGGCTCTGTAATTTTGGACGGGAAAAGCATAGGGATCATAGGAGAGGTGCATCCAAGCGTACTGAACAAGTTCGGCGTGAATATGCCGATCTCTATGTTTGAAATATATCTATGAGATGCGAGCTTTGCGGCGAGCCTGCGGACAAGTTATACGAGGTTGAGATAGAAGGGGCGAGGATGAGGGTCTGTGAAAGATGCGCAAGGAACGGAAAGATACTGAGGGAGATCAGCGAAGAAAAACCAATGAAAACAAGCGAAGAAGAATTATTCTCGGAGAAGATGATAAGGAGCGATTATCTGCAGATAATTTCAAATGCTGTCAAGAGGATGAATTTATCGGCTGATGACATCTCAAAGGCGATAGGCGTGGAAAAGCAGGAGATAAAGCAGGTCCTCAGCGGCAAGATACCACCGACGGATGAATTAGCGCATAAACTTGAGAAGTTTCTGAATGTCAAACTATTCGATTAAAGATAAAAGCAGAGGTAGCGAAGTGGTCCAACGCGTAAGGCTTAGGACCTTATGGCTTAGCGCCCTCGTGGGTTCAAATCCCACCCTCTGCATCGACATATGAAGCGAAAATTAGCTGTGGTCTCTGTTTTGCTGTTTTTTGCCGTGCTAGTGGCGATTCTCCTTTTCAATGATTTTCATCAATCGTATCAAGTCGCCGCCCGCCTCACCCCCACTGGCGGTTCTAAGAATCAAACAATAATATCACAGAGCAATTCCTCCTCGATCCTGAAGAATAAAACACCGACTAATGAAACAACTTCCCCCAAAAACAGATCCATTATAGCTTTATCGATCGATTCAGGGCTGAAATATTTGTACAATGAGTACAACAGCAGCGTCGGCCTAGTTTTCAACAGCCCGGATAATTCCCAGCTTCGTTCCACTTATTGGCTTTATTCGGACAATTATCTCACAGCACTTTCATTCTCAATGTCTGGAAATTCTACCTTAGAAGCCCTGTCGCACAACATTTTCTCATCGATAAGCAAATACTCGCAGAACCACGATACAATCAATCAGTACGAGGTTTTAACCGCGCCGGTCTTCGGTTTTTACGCATCAAAAGATTTTCTCTTCTATAAGAACGGCTCAGAAGAGATCCTCTCGACTGTCAACAATCAATCATCCACCCCTCTCTCCTCATCACAGTACGCTGACATAGGCTTCTTGGAAGCGATATATTACCTTAGGACAGGAAACAAGGCGATGGCGATGGGTGCGTATTCGAATGCAACCTCTACCTGGAACGGAATAGGCTTCGCCGATCTTCCTTACACTAGTACAAGTTCCTCTTCGTACGGGAAGTATCAAACATACAAGTTGGCGCTGTACATCTACACAAGCAGGCTTCTGAACATCACTTACGACCCTACAGCCCTGAAAACTCTCCTCGGCCTTCAGGCGAGCGATGGAGGCTTCTACACATGCTATTCGCAGAACGGAAGCGATGACGGCTGTCTCACAAATACGGAAACAACCGCCCTTTGTGTGCTCGCTCTTCAGAGTCTTTCCTCTTAGTCAGTCTCCAACTTAAGGTTTAAATATCGGCATTGACAAAGTCTCTTATAACTGTGAAGAGGTGATGATTATGTCCGACTTGTCTTTGGATGGGTTTTTGAACCTATTTAAGAAAAAAGTGAACGTGCAGGACTCCGGTCAGTACGTTGAACTGGAAGTCGAAAAGGCGGATAAGCCTTCGGCGAAGGTTTTTGTGAAGTACTTTGTGATATCAAAGTATGAGGATTCGAACGCGATAATGGACGACATCAGATCCGGCTACACCCTCCTTTTCCTGAAGGTAAAGGAGCTCAGGGAAAAAGGAGGAATAGAGGAACTGAAGCGCACTATATCAAGGATAAAGAGAACAAGCGATGCGACCGGTGCGCAGATCGTTGGCGTGGACGAGGATTACCTGCTTGTCGTTCCGGACTTTGTGAAGGTCGAGAAAGGCAATGTTCTTTCGGAAGGAACTTCGCAGTGATCAGCGATAGATTCTGATGAGTTTCAGTTCTTCGAAGAAGTAGCTTTTGCTGTCGACTATCTCGTATTTCATGTTCAGGGAGTTGATCGTGTTGAAGACCTCATCCAGATCGCTAGCTGTTGATACGACGATGAAAGCCTCTCCTCCTTCCTTCAGATGTTTGCTCAAATCCTTTATTATCTTTATCGTAGTCTCGTTCCCTTTTTCACCGCCGATCGTCGCCAGATCGAGGAAATCGGTGCTGTTCATCGTCCCAGGCAGATAGGGGGGATTGACGAAGATAACATCGAACTTCCTTTCTCCAAGTTCGGAGAAAAGATCCGACCTCACTATCTCGATGTTTGACAGGTTGTTTATCCTTGCATTGTGTTCTATCAGCTTAAGCGCTATCGGGTTTATCTCGGCAAATGTAACCTTCTGGGCGTACTTTGCTGCGTTGATGCCTATTATTCCCGTTCCTGCACAGAGGTCCAGCACCTCTCCCCTCGCCTTGTCGGCGGCCTTAACGAGCAATAATGAATCGTCCGAGGGAGGATACACATTGTCATCGGTGTCTATCTCAAGCATACTTTCTGTTGTCATCCTTCAAATTTAACCTTTTTGTTATTGGACCGTCGGTCAAGATATAGAATAATTTCGGGCGGAGATAGTATTTATGTATATCCATACAAAAATTAAATGAAGATGGAATACAAGCCATCGATAGACTGCAATCTAGCTGAGATACCAAGGGAGGAGAATGCCAGGATAAGGACCGTCGTAAGGGTAGAGGACATAGACGAAAGCAGCGGTACCTTTGTTGTTTCGAATCACTCCGGCATAAAAGTTACCTGTCTCCCCTCTCCAGGCTTCAGGATCAATTTTGGGAAGGGGGATTTCATAACCCTCTTCGGGATCGTCCTTCCGGCTGACGAGAAAGAGATCGAAATAAGGGTCGAAAAAGCCGATAAAATCAGCGAGAAAGAATACATGTCCTTCAGTAAGTATTTAAATCTCAGGAACGAATTATTAAATCATGGAAGTGGAGATAACAGAGGTTCTTCCGTTTAAGGATCTGATGTCAATGGTCGGCAGCCTGATGGCCGATGTTTCCCTGGACTTTTCAGCGGACGGGATGAGCATAAAAGCCATGGACCCGTCGAACATAGCGATGGTCGTTTTTGAGGCAAAGAGCCAATTCTTCAGTTCATTCAACATCAAGGAACCAACGAAGCTATCGATCTCTCTGGACGATCTTAACAACATCCTGAGGTTTGTCAAGCAGGGGGAGAGGATAGTGATGAAAGACACAAAAGGAAGGCTTGGGATCTCCATCCTTGGACGCAGGCAGACCGATTTCGTCATGCCCCTGATAGGGGACGATTACACGGCAAGCAAAGTCCCGCAGCTGAAGCTTACGGCAAGCGTCACGATGCTCAGTGACATACTGAAGACAGGGGTGAAGATGGCTTCCACAGTTGACGATTCGGTTTACTTCAGTGTAGAGGATCATGTATTTGAGATAAGTGCGAAGAACTCGGAGAAGGAATTTTCGCAGAAGTTTGACATCAACAACGACAAGGAGATACTGGACATATCCAGTGAGGGACTGACAAAATCTAAGTACTCGACTGATTATCTTACGAAGTTCATATCCATACTTGACGATGAAAGGCCGGCGAAGCTCTCCTTCTCAAACAGCTATCCGCTGAGGATAGACTACCAATTTAACGATAATGCACAACTGTCCTTTATCCTTGCAAATAGAATAGAGTAAATATCGGTGATAAATTTAAATATTTCTATAGATCAATATACAATAGTGGGAAAAGAAGCGAAGGGAGGATTGGAGGAGCTTCTTAGCATTCAGCCGAAAACCCAAGAGGAGCTGAAGAGGATAGAGGATGAGGCAAGGCAGTACCTTAAATGGAATGAGGTCGCTGTCTACAATGAGTATACAAAGAAACTAGAGATCGTGAGGCTAAATCCTTTAAAATTGATTTGGTACAAGATAAAGGGCATTGTGAAGATTGATTATAGACTCTATCCCGGATGGACCGGAAAGATCCCTTTCTATCTCTTCAGAATCGATAGAAAAGGCCCGGATTTCATCGATTATCCCCACGGGTATTGTGACAGGCTTGATGCTTACCTCTGAATCACCTGTATCCAAGGTCCTCGTAGGATAGAAGCACGACAGAAGAACTCGAGGCAGCAACACGGTTGCCTATAACATATTTTATCTCAGCTTCCTCAGCGCTTTTAGCGATCTCATCAGTGATCACACCATCTAGCACAACCGCATATGTACTTTCCAGGTTTGGAAGGGAACTCTCAACCTCCTTATAAGGTATCTTCCCTAGGATCTCGTATTTGTCGTTTATCAGGAAAGCCCCTCTCGTACCGATTATGTCGTTAACAAAGGAAAGCATCTTCTGCTTGAATTCATCCGGAAGGCTGATCTGAGGCTTCTCCTCCTTCGATTCACGCCTCATCCCAGGCGCGTATTCCTCCAGGGGTATCTTCGCCCTGAGGGCCTGGTTTATCTCTTTCTTTGATAGCTCCTCCACTTCCGTCCCGGCAGGGGCCTTGGCGACGTAGTCTATGTGCCCATTCTGCATGAAGGCATTGACTATCATGTCTCCTCCTCTGTCCCCATCGACGAAAAGAGTTGTCACTTTCCTTTTGCTCAGGTCTACGACGGATTTCGGTATCGTGGTCCCGTTCATCCCTATGACATTCGTGAAACCATGCTTTAGCATGTTGAGAACGTCGGCTCTCCCCTCAACCACGATGATCTCATCAGAATCCTCTATGTCCGGTCCGGCGGGCAGTTTCTCTGGCCCATACTCAGTCAGCTCCTTCTGCCTCACGTCCTCGTAAAGCTTCTGCAGCATCTCTGTGGTGTCTGTCGCGTTCTTGCTGAGCGCGGTACCAAGCAGCTCGCTTGCGCGTTTTGTGATATACTCCCTCTTCGTCACGCGCACGTCTTCCAGGCTCTCGACCCTTATCGTGGCCTTTGACGGTCCGATCCTGTCTATCGTCTCTATCGCGGCACCGATCAGCGCCGTTTCGGCGATATCCAGAGAGGTCGGTATTATTATCGTTCCTGTGGTTTTGCCGTTGGAAGAGGTAGATTCCACCTCTATCCTCCCTATTTTTCCATTTTTCTGGGCTTCACGGAGATCAAGCTCCTCACCGAGCAGCCCTTCTGTCTGCCCGAAGACAGCCCCGATCACATCGGGCTTTTCAACCAAACTTTCAGCCTCGAACTTCGCTTTCAGTACATACTTGAACGAGGCAGGTCCTATCTTTGCCATAAAAATCCTCCCTCCTTTAGGATAGTAAGAATCACCTATCGGCAGCTTCACTCCTCAGCTATGCCGGAATATCGAAACGCAATAAGACAGGTGATCATACTAATCGCTATACTCTATTTAGGAAAATTCATCTTTATATATCTTCACATTCTATTCTAAATGGTAAAGTTTTGGTGGTTTTTATGGACATAAAGATAGTCGGTGTTAACGAGCTGAAGAAGGGAGACACGGTGCTTATAGACAAGCAGTCTATATCGAAGATAACGGATATCACCTTCAGTGCACCTGGAAAGCACGGGCACGCAAAGTACAGGATAGAGGCGGTTGATGTATTGGATGGGAAGAAGCGGGTTCTGATACTGACATCCGAGGACAGGATGGAGGTACCGATAATAGAGAAGAGGAATGCGCAGGTCATAAGCATCAATGGGGATAAGGTACAATTGATGGATCTTGAATCCTACGATGTGTTTGAGACCGACATCCCAGAGGAGTTCAAGGACAAGCTAAAGGAAGGTTCCCAGGTCGTCTATTCCGATCTCATGGGCAAGAAGGTCATCAAAAGCATGCGTTAATGACACAGCGCTTTGCTTTTAAATGTAAGATTTTATAGAATATAATGGACAACGGATATCTATTCGATGGCATTTACGCTAATCTATCACTTTTAAGGCCTAGGGTTAAATTTTTATTAAAGCCAGTAATGCCGTTTCACTACAGGAAATTTGCTAAGAATTGGATCCAAATATCCTTTTACAGGCTGCTTAGAAAATACCCTTTTGAAATAAAAACCTATCAAGGGCAAGGAATCAAAATTCAAAACGAAAAAGCTTGGAGAAAGGAAATAGTAAAATTAATTAATGATTTGATCAGGGATAAGTATGGAATCAAATTTTTAGGCATCGAAAGGGGCGATGCCGGAGCCATATTGAATGAAGACTACAAATTCCTGGTTGATCCAGGAAATTATGTCGTCGATATAGGAGCCAACGTTGGCGATACAGCACTGTACTTTTGGCATTATGGGATGAAGGTCTTAGGATTTGAGCCTTATCCTGTTTTGTATAATACTGCATTAAAGAATGTACACATAAACAAAATTGAAAGCATAACAATTAAAAGAGCTGCGCTAGGTAAAAAAGACGGATATATATATCTTGAAAATGTGAAAGATGCGGATGGAAGCATCTCAATAAAATTCTATAAAAAAGGAATAAAAACTCCAGTATACTCGTTGAAGACGGCGATACATAAATTTGCTGTGCCAAGGGACGCAAATCTTAAGATAGATTGTGAGGGCTGTGAATATGATATAATACTTAATTCAGATGATAAAACACTGAAACATTTCAAAAAGATACAGATAGAATATCATTATGGTAGGAAGAACTTAGTTGAAAGGCTGAAGAAAGCAGGATTTAATGTCAGAAGTACATTGCCCAGAAAGGGATGGAATACATGGGCCAACAAATATATGTATGTTGGATACATCTACGCTGAAAGAAATTAAATGATCAGCTATATTAAATGTTTCATCCACTCTGTTTAGTTTAAAATTGGAATACTTGAAAATCTATATAAGATGAGGTTTGTTAATGTTTCTCTATGGAACCTGAGCTCAGTATATATGCTACGGTTTATAATAACAGAAATTGGATCAAGTCATCGATGGAATCCATCGTTGATAAGAATCCTTTCTTTAAGAAATGGGAATTGGTTATCACAGACAATTTCTCAACCGATGGAACATATGAATTCTTACAAAAGTATGAATCAAAATACCCAAACATCAAGGTATACAGGGAAAAATGCACCAGAGGGAAAGGAAGACAGATTGCATTGGAACATACGAGCGGAAAGATAGTGACTTATGTGGATCTAGATACTGTTTACCTTAGAAAAAATTGGGAAGTTGTTAATAAAATATCAAAGATTGTGAAGAGAAAAGAGGTTATCGGTGGGGTGGTGTATAAAAAAGATGTTTTAGATGCCGGTGGATGGAGGGATCTTAATGCTTCGGAGGACACCGAATTTTTCGCGAGATTGGCGTATAATGGAATGAAGATGATGACAATACCCGCCGTGCTTTCCTTTAATGCAGATTTTAAGAAAGAGATTAGAGAGTCAAGATATAGTAAAACTTCATTTGGAAAAGTTTTGAGATTGCTTAAGCGCCGGATGGATGCATTTAGGGGAAATGGTGCCAAGTTTAGAGACGTTTTACTTTTGAGTCATCCCATACTTAATATCTTTGTTTATTCGCTTCTTATTATCACAATGAAAAGATCATATAGATATTTTGATATAAGAAATTCTGAACATAATGCCATTTATCATACTCCAATACTGCCATCGGTTTTTGGAATCGAACGCAGATTCTGGGTTTCTAATAATTTTCCTTTCTCTGTTTTTTATAATAGTTATAGAAGTGAACATAAGAAACCGTTAGAAAATATTATGAGCTGGTATTTGAAAAATGGATTTACAATGGTTAATCTCGGTAAATATGATCATGTAAATTTCCTTACGCCGGAAGCATTCAGATTTCTAGGCAGCAAATTGATGTGACACTTCTTGTTCGGCTATTTATTAAGACCTACAAAATTCATAGAATAAATTCTGTACGGTATCGAATCCAGGTGAATTAGATTCTACTTTTCTACCCTCAACCTTTAATTCGTAATTTAGATTTTTCAATATCTCTTCACATTCTCTTCTCAGCTCCTTGCTGTGCGCTTCCAATATTATTTTGGGTTTGGTTCTTTTTATGGTTTCGATAGCACCAAGTAAAACATCATATTCGAAGCCCTCCGGGCCCAAGGGTTACAAATATAGTAGTCTTGTCTTTGATTGCTAGGTTTAAACATCACGCTAAGAAATTTTCTTAAAGTGTTGTTCTAAGAACTTTTATGATATATCAAGAATGCTACAGCGTTAGCTGCTGGATACCTTGAGCCATAAACATGTTGCATTGCATCTTTCATACTCGTTTGCTTCCATAAATTGAAGTTACTATATCTTTTTAGAAAATACGTCTTTGAAAACTTTATCTCTTTGTTTTGAATAATAGAATCAATTTCTGGGTTATATCTTAATGGAACGGTTATCAATGCAATACCACCTCGGTCCAATAAACTTATAATCTTTTGAATGGCTTTTTTAGACTTGCCCACCTCTTTTATCGGCTCATCAAATCCAACATGTTCTATAGTTGAAACCGAGATTATTATTTGATACTTTTCCTTCGGAGAAAAATCAATTATGTCAATGTTATCCACGAAATTTTCTTTTTCGTATTTATCAACTATTTTATGATCAAAATCAAAGTAATGTGAAAGGACATTTCCAATTTCTAATACTCTTTTTTGTTTATATCGGTTTTGCTTCAGAAATTCAATTGTAAATGGTATTTCAACTGCCCTTTCGCTATTTAATGCGTTGTATCTATTGATAAAGTAATGATACTTTTTTCCATCTAATACAAAATATCTATTTAATGTTTCGTAATATAATTTATGACTGAAATATTTTAGCTTATGACGAGATAAATTATATACTTTTCTTATCAATTCAGATAAGCCATATTTATTGTAAACTTCCCATGCCTTTTGAAAAACTGACTCATCGGCATTTTGATCCTTATTATAAGAATAATAATAGGTTGATTTTTCTTTTTTACCAATCATCTTATCATCTCTCAAAACAATTCGATGCATCTCATCCATATTATTTATTCATCTCCGCCTCTTTTAAGTCTTTCGTGTCAAAAATTAAACCTATTATTGCATTGAGCTTAGGCTTAATGGATAATGACATTGTCTTTTGCAATTCAAAAGATTCCTGCTTCTTGTTAGCCGTCGCCATTTTTTGAGCTGCAAGAGAATCAGTCTATCATCCCTAATGGCTATAGATCAAACGGGCCATGAGAGCCTGCAGTCCTCATAACTATCCAACCTTCAGTTTCCAAATATTTCTCCACAGAATATTCAAATCTACGGCCTTTAATATTTCTGTTCATAATTTATAGGCATATTTCATCAATTTAAGGCAGTGATACGTCTACGGGATTCATATCTTCACCTTCAATACCCTGTACGTATCATTTCCAAATGTCCAGTAAATGATACCCACGCCATTTAGCTGTGGCGTTCACTACAATGTCAGCAATAGAACAAGTTAGTGACC
>JAGDXV010000004.1 GCA_023261805.1 Candidatus Parvarchaeota archaeon
AACAGTCCCTGTTGGTCTTTGGCCTGATGGTGTTGCAGTAACCCCCAACGGTCAGTACGTGTATGTTACTAATCGGGGTAGTAACACCGTTTCAGTCATCTCCACATCAAACAATCAAGTCGTTACAACTATATCAGGCACTCCCTGGGATCCCTGTGCTATAAGTTACGGACCGCTGGGAACTTTGTGTTGAGTTCGTGATTTAGTAATTTTTTTATTTGTCTGATGATTCTTCTAGGTATCTGTCAGAGAAAAATCTAATACAGCACCCAACTAAAATGGTTCCAGGGCCGTAGTCTAATCAGGGATAAGCCTCCAATGGGGGTTGGACCCATATCACCTGATTACAAGTCAGGCGCTCTGACCGCTGAGCTATGGAGGCACAGAGTAGTCTTATGCTTTGTTCCATTTATATTTTTGTACAAGCCTTGTTCTTTAGTGGAATCCATGTTTGTTGATGTACATTGTCATATCACGGATCCTTTATTTAATGCAGATAGAGATAGTATAATCAGATTAGCGGCATCTAAGGGCTTGATTATAGTGAATGCAGGCGAAGATATTGAGAGCGACGCCCTTTCATTGGAATTGCAGTCAAAATACGAAAACGTCAAAGCATGCATAGGACTTCATCCTAACGCAATCGTAAAGAAGAGAAAAGAGGAAATAGAAAGGGATCTCGCTTTTATGGATTCAGAGGCTAAGCATTCATTTGCTATTTCAGAGGTAGGACTTGATTATAAAGGCAAGTCGTTGGACCAGATAAATTTAGAGAAGCAGATCTTGATAAAGATTTTTGAGATGGCAGAGAAGGACAGAAAGCCAGTGATAATTCACACGAGGAAGGCAATGGAAGATATGCTAGGAATTCTTTCTTCTTTCAAAATAAAAGCGATTCTGCACAATTTTGAGGGGAATTCTTCTCAGTGTCAAAGAGCTTGCGATATGGGGCTTGGTATCAGCGTATCCACCGGCTTCCTGAAATTCAAGAAAGACAGTATCATCAGAAAGATAAGAAACGATCTTATTTTCACAGAAACAGATTCACCAGCTCTGAGTCCAAACGATCAGAGAAATACGCCCTTGAATGTGATCCCGCTTATTGAGTATATTTCAAGGATACGAGGCCAGAATTTTCAACAGACAAAGGAATTAATATATTCAAACTTCCTAAGAATGTTCTATGATTGATATAACGTTGTTAGGGACATCATCTGCATTTCCGACCAAAGAAAGGAATCACCCGTCAATATATGTAAATCTGGATGGCACCAGGATCCTTCTCGACTGTGGTGAAGGCACACAGAGACAGATCAGGAAGGCAGGTCTGAGCCCGGCGATAGATAAGATTTTTCTGACTCATTGGCACGGTGATCATTCTTTGGGTGTTGGCGGAATAATTCAAAGCTCAAATATGCTAGGAGGTCAGAAACAGCTGGAGATATTTGGTCCTAAAGGTACAACGGCAAGCGTAAATAAGATAGTAGAGACATACAAATTTTACAGCAAGTTAAAGATCATATCAAAATCCATAGATGCAAAGAGACCCCTACTTGTCGATAAGATTGGCAAGTGGTCTGTGTACGCTCTCAATGTTAAGCACGGTACGAGTTGTCTTGGTTACAGATTAAAGGAGGACGATTCATTGAATATAAAGAAGGATCTGCTCTCTAAACTTGGATTAAGGTCAGGACCATATCTCTCCCTTTTAAAGAAAGGGAAAAATGTGATGTACCAAGGTAAATTACTGAAAGCTAAGGATATGACCTACTTAAAGAAAGGGAAGATTCTGACCTATCTGACGGATCTTTCCTATGAACCCAAACTCAGCAGGTTTGCAATAGGCTCGGATGTCCTGATAATAGAGGCGACCTTTCTCTCCTCTGAGGAGAAGAAGGCAAGGAAGGTTTATCATCTTACAGTTATGGATGCACTGAAAGTTGGAAAGTATTCGGGGGCAAAGAAGGTCGTACTTGTACATCAAAGTCAGAGATATGAGGGAACGAATTCAGTGGAAGAAGAGGTTAAAGTATTAAAAGAGAAGATGAATTTAAAATTCGAAGTGATGGTCGGAAAGGATCTAGAAAAAATACCGATCTGAGGTATAGAATATGAATTCAATCACAGTTTGTGTAATTGGTCCATACAAATCTGGAAAGACTACTCTTGTTGGGAAGCTCCAACAGAGAAAGGGGATGGAGGGTGACGTGTCTTTTTATTTTCTACGCTACAATGGAAAGGACATCACGCTTCTTGACACACCTGGGGACATGGATACACCGGCACTTATAGCCTCTTCTCTTAGCGTGTCAAATGCCGTTCTATTTTGCATATCCCCTGATACAGGCATAAATTTTCAGGTAGGAGAACTTCTCATCTTGGCTGATACTTTTGGTATAGATAAAGGAATAATCTGTCTGACCAAGACAGATATGGTCGCAAAGGAGGAGATTGAAAGCCTCAGAGGAAAGATTTTATCCCTTATCAAAGGCACTAGTTTGGAGCATCTTGATATAATGGATGTTAATATGAATGACGATCAGAAAATAGCAGATATACGGGCGAAATTATCCGAGATACCATACGAATCAGACAGGCTGAACAGACCGGCTAAAGTTACGATAGATCACGCCTTCGAATCCAGGGGTATGTCCATAGCTGTCGGGACGCTTGTCAACGGAAAAGTTTCGATTCATGATAATCTGATGATCACCCCAGCTCCATTTACTAAGGAGATATCTGTAAATTCAATGCAGATAAATCAAGAGGAGGTTCAAACAGCAGAGGCAGGGGACAGGGTAGGGATCGGAATTAAGGGGGTCTGGCCATGGGACTTGCCAAGGGGTGTCGAACTGCGTGCGAAAGACAGCTACAGGGATTTAAAAGAGGGAAAAATGAAAATATCTATAAACAAGCTTTATAAGTACGAGATTAAGGAGGCTTCAAGGCTGACAATGATATGCAATTGGCAGGAAGTTCCTATAATACTTTCGAATGTGAATAAGCAAGGGAATCAGATCATCGCTGACTTTTCTGCCGAGAAGAACTTCGTTTTTGATAGTAGCGATAAATTATTGCTAATTAACAAAGATCTTCCAATTAGAGTTCTGCGAATAGTCGGAAAGGCCGAGGTCATCTAAGGAAATTATCCACAGATACCGATAAAAATTCATCCAGAGAATCGATATCTAGATCTGTTTCCTGTGCGATGAAATACTTAAAGGTTTCTTTTGCTTCGTCAGCCTTTATTTTTCCTTTGTTGAGGTCCCCGCCAATCTCCCTAAATCTTATGGAATCTATCATTGGATAGTTCTCGTATTTCTCGATGTATTCCCTTGCTTTTGATTCATAGTCAGCTCCCTCAAGTATATTTAGCATGCTTTTCCACATATTCACTTCCTTTTCTCCAACTTCGGCGCTTTCTGAGGCGTGGGCCACATTCATTCCCCTACCGATTCCATATCTTCCACGTATTGAGGATGGATCGGCGTTTTCACAAAGCGTTGCGCCGAGCAGTGTTCTCACCTTTTGTGCTATGCCTTCTCCTCCTATGATCATCGCTATTATAGGGGTGGAAGTGACGTATCTGATAAGCCATTCAAATATCGGTTTTCCTTTAAGATTTGCATAGTGTTTATCCGACATGAACATCTTGTCTGGTCTGAATTCACCAAAATAATCGACGGACGGTTCAAGCTTCATTATCTCTTTCAGCGCTCTGGCTCCAACATATTTTCTCACGTACCCATCCGGCTTAAGGAAAACAAGCATTTTTTCTTCCATAATATTCTATTAACAATTCTTTTGTCTTTATGAGTATATATATGTGAGCTCTTTATGCTCCTTTTTCTTCCAGTTAACTATTTTATCTAGCACAGACTCATATTTTTGGAGGTGATTATCCTTTTCCATGCGTAACCTCGTGTTGGGATGGAATCGCCTCCACTTCTGCTCTTAATCGATCCCTTTAACCCCGTTTTAGCGATCTTAGATGTCAGATCCTTGTACTATACAGCCATAGAATAAAGACTTATCGGCCCAGTTATGCACACACGTATCATCAACCTAGAAACACTTAAATATCCCAACTTCTATAATAATAATTTATGAATA
>JAGDXV010000019.1 GCA_023261805.1 Candidatus Parvarchaeota archaeon
AAGAACATTCTAATAAAAGCAAATCCGGGGACAGGCAAGACTACCTCATTGGCTGATAGGGTTATAGAGCTTATAAAAAGCGGGGTAAATGAAAAGGATATACTCTGTCTTACATTCACCAACAAAGCGGTAGATGAGATGTTTGAAAAGATCAGCCAAAAGCTGAAGGAGAACAAACTTGAGATGTCAAGGATAAACGGGATCACTATCTCGACTTTCCACAGTTTCTGCAACACATACTTTTCAGAGCAGGGCAAGGAATATGAAATAGTTAGTAATAACTTCATTAGGTTTTCCATATTCAAGAGTTTTGAGAGGAACAGCGCATTCAACTACGACAGGGATTACATAATTCAGGAGATGGTCCCGAAGGTGGAGAACGCAATAAGGTACATAAAGAGCTTTGGAATAACACCAGAAGATATAGATATACAGCTGGTCAAGGAAGAGCTGGAGAATAAATTGTTCTCCGAGAAGATAACAACTTTGACTGCTGAGGAAATCTTGGCGTTTCTTGACTATTTCATCATAGCTTTCCAAGACTACGAAAAGGAAAAAGGGGAGAAGAAGATTGACTACAATGACCTTCTAAAGAGGTTCCTTATAGAATATGACCCAATGAAAAAACATTACAAATATGTTCTGGTCGATGAGCTGCAGGATTTGAATGAGATGGAAGCGAATATAGCCAAAGTTCTTGGAGACCACCTGTTCCTCGTGGGCGACAGGAAGCAGTCTATATTCGGCTTTCAGGGCGGAAGCCTGAAGAATTTCAATGAATTCCAAAAGTTGGACAACTTGGAGCAGCTGACAAAGGGATTGAACTACAGGAGCTACAGCGAGATCCTGGAGTATTCCAAGCAGTATTTCCTCGCTAAGACAAAGGATAAGGGCTATGGGGATGAATTGAGTGACTTCAAAAGCCATAGGGGAAATGGTGGAAGCGTAAAGCAGCTGATCGGCAGCAATACCGACGAAATAGCCGTAAAGTTCGCAATAGATCTGATTTCAAAGGGCAAGAAAGCTGCGATAATAACCAGGACAAATGATCAAATAATAAGCATCTCAAGGATTTTGGATTCGAAGAACATAAAGTATACCACTACTGCCAGCGCCTCGGTTTCCACAAGAGCCAAAAATGCAATAATTGACTATCTTAAGGGGATATTCAACAGCGACGAGAAGGAGATTTTGAAGGCGCTTTTCACGCCTTTTTCCGGCGTTTCACTCAGAACAGCGTTTGAAATAGAGGAAAAGTTCAGAAAGAGAGAGATAAGCATGGAGGAGGTGAAAAGGCTAGCAAAGCCATTTTTCGAGAGAAAAGCCTCCGCGGAGCTGAATGTATTCAATTTAAACAGGCTTTTCAATGAGATTATACTGCCCATATCGGTAGCCTTGGACAATGATTACTACATAAGCGCGGCAGCAGTGCTTAAAAACATAAATGAATACATGGACAACAATGAGCTTCCTAGCTTTTCTGATCTGCTTATCTATCTATACGCGGCTGAGGATAGCTATGAATCAATCGGCAAGGAAGAGAACCTGGTGCTTACCACAGTCCACAAGGCAAAGGGGCTTGAATTTGACAATGTAATATACATACCGAAAAAGCAAAGCAGCAGGACAAGCTTCGTTGATCTTGTCACAAATTCGATCATAAAACAGGCAAAAGGAATAGATGTTAAGGAAGAGCTTTCTGAGGAAGGTTTGAGGGTTGATTTCGTTGCGTTTACTCGCGCTAAGGAGAACCTCTTCATCGTTACTTCCCCTTCTTTGGCTGAAGACTATTTCATCGATAATCTTATTGAGAAGAGTATCGCTGAGATGGAGGAGGAGCCTGTGCCGTACAAGAAAAGGGATGCTGAGGCTTATGCCTTGTTTGTAAACAAAGAGTATGATGCAGCAAAGGCTTTGCTTGAAGACAATAGCAAGTGGCTTATAGAGAGAATAAACGGCTACTTCAGTCAGCTTAAAAGCATCTCATTTTCGCTGCTTGATTCGATGTCGGATCCATTGGATTTCATAAAAACAAAGGTTTTGGGGATAAGCGAGGTAACAGAAAGCACAAAATTCGGTCTGAAGGCTCACAAGATAGCCGAGGAGTACTTCAAAAATACATTAAATGAGGCAGAGCTTGATGAGAAGCAGAAGAAAATCCTTCAGAATATAGTCAGCATTCTGGATGAGATCAAGAAGAAATACAGTGCTGTAGAGATAGAGACGGAGAAAGGATTAGAAATGCCGCTTGAAACCGTTTTCCCGGACATCAAAAGCGATCTGAAGGTTTCGGCTAAGCTTGATGCTATATTCCTAAACAAGGAGAAGAACAGGTTCCTGATAGTAGACTTCAAGACAGATAAATCAGATGACAGGGGATCAGAGCATAGAAGGCAGCTTGCTTTGTACCGTAGAATGTTTGCTGTTGAGAAAAACCTGAAAGAAAAGGACATAGACACCGCTATAGCGTACATAAGCCTGACTGGCAAGATAAACACAGGAAAGTTTGAATATGCGCTGGATACGCAGGCTATAAAGGACATGCAGATAGAAACCGTGAAAAAGTACGTGCTTCAGCTGATAGAATACAAGGAAAACCCGGATAAATTGATTGAAAAGGCGACTGAAAAGTATCATTATCCAGACAGCCTAAGCGAGGAGATATTCAAAAAGCTCAGAGAGGAATACAGACATTACAAAGAAAAATAACTAAAACTATTTATCTGACTTTGTGGTTTGGATCTGATATCAAAAATAAATATTCTTTTCCCTTCTATTTTTAAAATTATCAAATATTACGGTAAAATTATTCTAATCTTCGTGTAAACTAAAATATATAAACTTATAATTTTAAGTTTTAATATGGTCTTAAAATCTTCTAAATTAATATGCATTGAAACGGCACCTTCTAAGAGAACCATATCCAATTTAATAAATGTATTAATGGAAAGTAATCCTCTTCTTGACATTAAGGAATACAAAGGTGAATATTTCTCATTGACAGAAGATGGAAAAAAAGAAGTTTTTTCTTTTAATGATAAAAGCAAAATAGTTACTATCACCACCTCAAAAGATAATTATCTTAAGGATATTCGAAGTAATAAATATGCAGACAAGTAAAGCAATAATAAGTATAAATGGAGGAAAATCTCTCTCAATAATGGAAGGGGAGGAAATTTTTGAAGAATTGCAAAGAGGTCTTCCAGATAATGCTTTTCTGTTATGGACTATGCGTATTATGCCTGAATTAGGCGACAAGAGAAAGATAATTTGTCTACTTGAATAAAGAATTATTATACAATCTAAAAATAAAAATCTGTAAAAATTACTTTATTGTTTATCTTGTTTGCATTAAATTTTTATAATAAATTTATAACTATTTTAATAATTAAAAAATAATCCCTTGTAAGTAGAATCGCATTATCCAATTATGAGCATTGCCAGTTCTCAAGTATATTCAAGTCACCGGTGTAATTGTAAAAAGGTGAGGAAAATATCTGAAAGTTCCAAGGTACAGCAGAATTAGAGTAAAAAGTATAAGGCAAAGTTATGTTTTCTGAAACCAAATAAAGGTTCGGCGTAGTAGATTTAATGCTGTTTAAATTACATGTGTATTGGCTAAATGGGTCGTAGCTTATTATATTCTCTGTATAATATGTTCCTGCAGATGTAGAAAACCCGGTTAAGTTGCCTCCACTGTAATTTTGTACTTCATTTAGATTAGTAAAATCAACTTGATCTGTGAAATTAACATTATTTACGTTTATAATAGGCATAAAACTATTGCTTTTTCCTAAGTAGTTAAGGTTGTCATTTCCAGCCGTGGCGGCAGCATACAACCCATTATAATTTATATTTAGATTATCCGCAGTTTCACCCGTATCCCCGCCTATTGGATAATAGGAAGGGAATTGTACGTAACTTGTAGTAGATTCATTATAATAATAAAGCCCTAATTTTGCATTTA
>JAGDXV010000008.1:0-27913 GCA_023261805.1 Candidatus Parvarchaeota archaeon
GTACCCTCGGGCAGAGGGGAACTCTCCAATGGAGATAAGCCTGTGGAGAATCCTCTGACGGCGGAACTTGCTAAGATGAAAATCAAAGCAAGGTCTACGAGCTATGACTCTGAGAAGCAGGAACTAAACGCTATGAGGAAGCTAAAGCTTCCAATAGGAGCTGGAAGCCCATGAATTCATTCGTGGGAGGACGTCATCAATAAAGCATGGATAAGCCCTTCGTCATCGTGATTGGGATAGTTTTTCTTCTTATCATCCTTGTAGCTGTATTCTACATGGATCCATATGAACAGCACAGGGAGGTCGCGATAGGGCTCTGTGAACTGCAATGCAACAGAATAATGCACAATTCCTCAGCCACCATCGATGTTTCCCACGGACAGTACTGCCTGTCAAAAGACCTGATATTCAACTATAATTGCGCTGTTTCTTCCGTGGAAAATCAAAGCCTCTGTGGTTCTGGGTATACGGTGTTCCTTAATAATCAGTGCCAATTGATCAGCGTCGGATGAATCACTTCGCTTTTGCACTAGATCTTGTCTTGATCAGAGAATCCAGATATGCTATCCTCTTCTTTAATTCATCTATCCTTTGCTGCCTGCTCTGCAGGACCTCTTTTGTATCGACATGCTCAAGTACCCTTCCGCAGTTCACACACTTGAAGTCATTCTGAAGGGCTGTCGCGACGTCGTAAAGGCGGTTGCAATAGTTACAGATATAATAGTCCTCAACCTTGTCCAATTCTATTGATTTCTTTATCTGATCTATATCGTTCTGATACATCTGTTTCAAAAGAAATATCAACTGGTCCGGGTTAGCATGCCAGGTGTATGTATACCATGCCTTCCTCCCACGCTTGCTCCTGACATATGATACTAGAGCTCTACTGTACATTAGATAAAGGAACTTCCTGATGTTGTTGGTTCTGTCGAAGCCAAGCTTTGACGCAAGCTTGTTCTCCTCCGTGGCGCCGTGCTTCACAAGATACTCGAAGATCTCAAGGCCCTTTTCACCGACAAAATCAGAGATATATTTGACGGCGTCTTCCAATGAAAGGAGCTTTTTCGTGTCGACGACAACTTTGCTCTTCTTCTGAGCTTTATTGATGTTCTTTTTCACAGGCTTCTTGCTTGGTTTGCTCTTCTTTTTAATTACGATCTTCTTTCCTTTTTTCATTGGCTTTTTTGACTTCTGCATGGACTGTATTATAGACCATCAAGTATAAATCATTTTATTTATGATAGACAATCAAAGATGAAGGACGGAAAATATCACATTACCTAAAGGTGTCAAAAGGATGAGGAAGATCGAGAAAAAGATGATGATGCAATTCGTTATCATCAGCCGCTTCTTTTTATCCTTTATAACATAACCGAGGGAAACCTCAACTATCTTGCATCCGTCCGTTATGTAAAATATAGGGAGGAAATTCGCCAACCCAACACCCAAAGCGATGACAAACATCCAAAGGAAAAGGCCGTCAAACCAGTAAAGGACCTGCGATTCTGGATTGTTCTCTGGGAATGCGTTCGGCGATATCGGGGAGATTATGAAGGGCTGCGTCCCCTCATATGTAAAGTAAACACCGGAGAAGTTGCCTATGAAGCTGTGTGTGGACGTGTTCATGGATGATGAATAAACGGATTTGATCGCATATGTCTGACCTGTCGTTGTTGTGAGATTGACATACTGGCCTGGTTCGACGCTCTCCATCAAGTTTATCGCCTGCGATGTTGTTGTAAAACTTTTACCGTTGATCTGACTGATCGAAACGTTGTTTGGAAGAACATGCAAGGCTGGACCGCTGATGACAGCGCCTATGTGCATTATCAATGGAGAGAAAGAGATCAGGTTGCTTGAGACGAGAAAATGCGAAAGAAGAAAATAAAGTCCAAGGGCCAGAAGACCCATCAGGATGTTCGTGAAAGATCCAGCCGAGAGAACCTTCAGCTGATCGGATTTCTTCGCCCTTTCAAAGGATTTTTCATCCGGCTCGACGAAGGCTAATGGAAGCACAGCGAGAAAAAAACCGAAGCCCGAGGACTTGACCTTGATCTTCCTTGAGATCGCAACGAAACCGTGCGATCCCTCATGGAAGATAACGACGAGAATCAGAACGATGATCCAATACAGTATAGGTACACCAAAAACACCAGGTATGCCTGTGACCGGAAGGACCAGCGTCAGTGCCGGCGTTGTTGTCTGAGGGTGCTGTATCATCATTCCCAAATAAGGAACCAGAAGATAGATCATGAAAGCTATCGATGCGAAAGCCGCGAATACGCCTATCGTGGCGTATATGTTGACAGCCTTTCTATGTCTTGCTATATTGGCCATCCATTTAAGCCCGAGCTTCGTCTTATAGAGAAAAAATATGAACCTGCCCTGTACTTCAAATCTCTTCCTCTTTGCGATGACAAACACGAGAAACGCGAGGAAAAGTATCAGCGCGAGAACATTGTTCTCATTGGCATAGAAAAAGGATGCAAAAGTCATAACAGACTCAGGCAGCCTTCAAAACCCTGAGCTCCCTGTGTTTAGGTCTCAAAGCTGTGCTTCCGCATCTCCTACATTTTACCTTTCCTTCTCTTATCAGCTTTGGATTCGATACCCTTATCTTAGCGTTACAATTCCTGCAGACATAAACATTGTCAAATATTCGCCTATCTGCGATTGGGTTCGATTTCTTCATAACATATCTTACACAATCCCTTCCTTTATATGCTTTACTTTTTGTGCAAAAAAGATTTGATAATAGAAAAATTGTTATGTTTTGTTTATAAAAAGCGAATAACTATATTAAATTGGAGATCGGTCCAGGACTCAAAATGAAATACATAGATGTGCTGACTAATGACGATGAAAAACTGGTTAAGCGCGTACGGAAACTCGGATTTGACGAGATTTTTCTGCTGGACGGGAATGTCATAAAGAGGATCAACGACTCCAAAACCTTTGAACTGCCTGTTTATACCGGAAATGATGTTGAGGATCTGATAAGAAAGAACAAGATAAAGGCCTTGAAACTCTCCGATAGCAACCTGATCCTCAACAAGGGGCTCTGCAGCAGGCTGAAGGAGGCGAATGCCTTCGTGATATTCGATCTGAGGAGCCTCGTAGAAAAGGAAAATTTCTTCCAGATATACAAAAATTTCCTGATAAACGGAAAGAGGTGCAACGATTATGGTATCAATGGTCTTTTTGTGACGCTCGCAGACGATGAAAACAAGGTGAAGTCCCCGATACAGCTGCTTTCCTTCGCGAAAGCCTTCGGATACAATGAGAAAAACTTTGATAGATCAAATAAAAATCTAAGCAAGTTTTTATAGAAATGTTGCTTTTTTGTTCCTATGAATCCGGAATTGAAGATAGTCGCTTTGTTTTCGGTCCTTGCCCTGCTGCTTGTTGTGATAGGAGCCATAATAGGTTATCTGTTCAATGACATCCTTCTCTTCACATCTCTTTTTCTTGTGCTTGCCCTAGGGATGAATATTTTCTCATATTTCGAAAGCGATAAGATAGCTCTCAAAGCGACTGGATCTAGGATCGTCAGCGAAAAGGAGGAACCGAGGCTGTACAGGATCGTGAAATCTGTGGCTGAAAAAGCGGGGATACCGATGCCGAAGATAGGGGTGATGGAGACCGATGTTCCAAACGCCTTCGCAACCGGAAGGAACGCCAAGAACGCGGTTGTCGTGGCGACAAGGGGGATAATGAGGATGCTAGATGATGATGAACTTGAAGCTGTGATAGGACATGAAATAAGTCATATCACACACAAGGACATTTTGGTCTCGACGATAGCCGCAACCATAGCAACGATGATCTCATACATAGGCAACATGATTCTCTTCTCGGAGATGTTCGGGGGAACAAACGAGAACAGGAACGGAAACGGCATCCTCCTGTTTGTCGCTGCTTTATTGATACCATTAGGAGCGATGTTCGTACAACTGGGAATATCGAGATCTAGGGAGGCGTATGCCGACGTTGGAAGCGTGAAACTCGTCAAAAAGCCTGATGAGCTCATATCCGCCCTCAGGAAGATAAGCTCGGTACATTCTGCTCCAAGCAGAAAGGCAAAGAACGCCGGGGCTTACTCCTCCCTCTTTATCGTGAATAACCTCTCAAAAGGCTCCCTCTTCGAGCTCTTCTCAACGCATCCGAGCCTTGAGAAGAGAATAGAGAGCATAAACAACGCAAGAAAGGAACTTGGCTTGTAATCAAGAGCGGAAATTGATTTTCAATTAGAAATAAATACTGGAAAATACAAGCAATAATCATGGACATATACGGCGTGGTGGTCATGTCGGTATTCGCCATCCTCGCAGCTGTCGGGATGATCGGGACGTATCTTTCTTCCCAGATCATCAGAATCCTGATTAAACACAGAAAGGACAACGCACCACTGACCGCTTTCCTTCTAAACCCAGAGAGCTCAAAACACGAGATAAAATGGTTCCTTTTCCCAGCTGTCACTGTACTGTTGACTGGTGTCTTCACACTCGCCCAAAAACTGCTTGGGCCGATCTCATTCACAAACCCTCTGATCGCAGGGACATTCCTTCTCGCCTATATTTTCGGGATACTCACCGCTATACTTGTGGTTTATGTCGTGTACAGATGGTATAAAAAGATGAAGAGGTTCGCATGATGAGCTTTGATTTGATTTATGGGATAACGACGAGCATTTTCAATTTCATTACTTTCATCTTCTTCATCGTCTTTTGGATGAAACTCAAAAAGATGGACATCAATGTCTTTCTTGCGAGGATATTCCTTAAGGCCGACAGGTTCATCGCTGCCTTCTTTGCTCTTTGGATAGCTGAGATCTCACTGACGATAGGGTATATAGTGGCCACGCTGATGGCTATCTGGAACCCGTACACGCTGATCTGGGAGTATACAAATATATCTGTCTTCTTTTTCCTCATGGTTTTCTTTATTCTCTTCACTGGCCTGTACCCGAGAAGAAGGCACAAGATGAACGGTGGAACGCCCGTACAGCCCCAGCCCTCCCAATCGGTTCAGACAGGTGAAAAGCAGCAGTAGAAGATGGGATTGCTCTCTGAAATCGGATTATATATCGGCGGCCTGGTTTTCTTCATCGCTGTCTCTTCCTTCATACCTCTCTATGCTATCAGTGTATCCGGTATCGCAAGCCCGCAGTATATGAACAAATTCGTAAATGCGATCGCGAACAGCACCTACCCCTCACAGCTTCCTAGTAACGTTTCCACAGGCAATGTCAGCAGGATCGAAAGTGAGATAGGAATAAATTCATCCTGTGGTATCGCCTGCCTGCTTGGGGAGATCTCGCTCGGAAAAAGCGGAGGAAGCTTATCCTCTCTCCTTTCTGAAAAGGCGATGTCAATGTACCTTTTGCTGTTTGAAGCCCTCTCCGTGATCGGAGCAGCGCTCATAGTTATATCTTCCAAAGGTACATCAAGGCTGTCAAATCTTGGTAAAACCACCTTATCGGTCTCTGTTTTCAACTTCGCAGGTTTCTTTGCGATATTCTCAATGATCCTTCCATACATCAGCAGGATAACCATCAATGGCACGGCCGTCAAGATGCCTGTGAACCTTCTATCTCCATTGATTTATGAGATCTACATTCTCGACGCTGTTTTTGGTGGAATGGGAATAGCACTGATCTTGACGGCTTTTGTGATAAAGAAGGAATATGCAGATAAAGGAAAGTAAACCGTTGATAAGTGTCATCATACCGGCAAGGAATGAGGAGAAGCGGATCGGAAAACTACTCAGATCGATCAAAGAACAGACATACAAAAACTATGAGATCCTCGTCGGCGATAGTTCTGATGATAAAACACCTGATATCTGCAAGAGAGAGGGGGCAAAGGTTTTCAGGGCAAAAAGGAGGGGCGTATCGGCCGGGAGGAACGTCGCCCTCAAGCATGCGAGAGGGGAACTTGTCGCCTTTATAGACGCAGATGTTATATTGACAAGAAGGGTTTTTGAGGCCTCCGTTAAAGCCTTGAAAAACAAGAGAACTGTCGGGGTCATGCCCCTTTTCAAGCCGATAGCTGGAGAGATACCGAAGAACAAGCGACCTATAATTTATTTTCTTAATGACCTTGGCAATTTCCTCATCAAGGCAAACGGACTTGGTGGATTCCGCGTCTATGGCTGTGTTATATGTAGAAGAGAAGATGTGAATAAAGTTGGTTACTTTGATGAGAGGATGAACATAAGCGAGGACACAGATTTTTACAGGAGACTCTCAAGGTATGGCAAATTCAAAGCACTGAATGTTTATGCCTATTATTCCTACAGAAGATTCATTGAAAAGGGGATACCAAGGACCTTTCTCTTCTACATAAAGAATGCCCTGATAACCGCCGCCTTCAAGAAAAATCAGAATGAACTTGAAAGGATAAGGTGAGTGGGGGAGTCGGACCCCCCTAACTCGTTTACGGCCAAATGTCGATTAAATAAATGAATCCTCACTTGCAGACGAGCACATGGCCGCTCTGTCAACTCACCATCATGAAAGATTAAACAAATGTTTTTTAAATATTCAAAGTTGACCGGCCTTCATCTGTGTCTTCTCAACAGGAAGTAAAACACGATGATCAACACTGTGAAGAAAATTATGTAAATCGTCGATCCCATTATCTCGTGGGCTATGAGGATCCAGTTTTTTGTGAGCGAAAAACCGAGATAGATCAATATGAAAGACCAGATCGAAATTCCCAGGGTTGAGTAACCCAAGAAACGCTTTATGTCCATCTTGAATGCACCGCAAACGATCGATGAGATCGATCTGATGGCAGGAATGAGCCTTGAGATAAAGGCAAAGTAGTTGCCATATTTGTTCATCCATCTTATCGCTTTATCGTATTCCCTCTCCCTCAGCCCGATCTTTTTGATATTCCTCAAGAAGAGGTCTATTCCGAGGAAATAGCCCAAAAAATATCCCGCCATGCTTCCGACCAGCGACGCGATGACGGCATCAGCAAAACCGAGATAAGGATCGATCACGCCGACGGCTATGAGGAAACCTGTGAAAGGCAATACGACCTCGCTCGGTACCGGAAAGACCATAGATTCAAGGAGCATCAACAGAAATATCGCAACATAACTGTATGATGAGATGAAAGTCTGGAGAAATGAAACACTTAAAAATGAAAGACCTATCATCTTTGCCTACTTCGATATGAATTCCCTTGGGTCTTTTCCATCGACCTTCAGGCCTATACTTAAGCAGGTACCAAGGATCTCGTTGATCCTCGCCTTCTCCGTCTTTGCCAACGAGTACTCGGCGCGCATGTTCGCTATCTCCTTCACTTTTTCGAAGGAGATCGATGCACTTTGAGTCCTGTCGCCGAAACCCTTCTCAAGACCAGCATTCTTGATCAGTAACTGCGCTGAAGTGGGAAGAAACACCTTCAGATCATACTGTTTCGTTGCCCTGTCTACGGATATCTCCACCGGTACCTTCAGTCCCTCATACTGTTTTGTACTGTCATTTATCTTCTTTATCACCTCTGGAGCCTTCAAACCGAGCTGCGTAAGCTGGGGCCCTAAAGGCGGCGCCGGCGTCGCCTTCCCTGCATCCACAAGTAATTTAACCTTTGTTTTCATTTTGCTCACCTGCTTTGACGACCTCGATATCCGATATTTTTATCCCGACGGTTATCGGGACCGCTGAATCCAAAAACATGACGCCAACCTCATCTTTTTCCTTGTTTACGTTCTTCACCGTGGCTGATTCTCCCTTGAATGGACCGGCTACCACTCTCACGATATCACCTATGTTTACGACTGTCTCTTCTTTTTTCTTCTTTATTAACTTTATTACCTCCTCAAATGATATTTCCCTCCTCAGAACGCCCCGGAGATACCGGATGCCATAGATTATCTTTTCGACGCTGTCTACTGAATCTGCTTCGACGATCAGGTAACCCTTGAATGAATAGGGCTTTATCACCGAATATATTCCACTCGCTTGGGGAAGCCTAGAGTCAAGTCTCTCCATCGCCTGAGCCTCCCTTCCGACGGTTACCCTCACGATGAAAAAGTGCGGCTTAGTTTCATCTACAGATTTGGTTGAGCTTTCTTCCATAAGCTAAATGAAAAAGAATTCTATTTGTTTATATAAATACATTTTTCTATGGCATCTCGCCAGAAGACTTCATGTTCGTAATCATGTAATTTTCCATGCCCGCTGCGGCGGCTGATGCACTTATGGAGTGGTTCGTGAAGTACTCGCTTGCATACTCATGGAAGCCATTCCAGTAGAACGCCATTTGTGGCAGATTAGGCATCGGCTGGCCTGTCTTCGCCTGTGCTAATATTCCTTCGATAACAGGATCGACATAGGAAGGTGAAATTTTCCCTGAATTCAATTCATTCATCGCTGCATCGTATGCGGTCATTCTTGATGGAAGATCATAAGCATCATTAAAGAATGTAAACTCGGATTGGTTGTTTGTCATGAAGTTCACAAATAGCAATGCCGCTTCTATCTGAGTCTGCGAAGCCCCACTTGCCTGTGGAGAGGTTATAACCCACCCGTTTGAACCGACAAACGGAGATGCATAATCTCCTGTGGATGAAACCATGGGCAGCGGTGCAGCACCCAGATTGCTCCCCAAAGCAGAAACATAAGTGCTCAGGTCCCAAGGACCATCGAATATCATCGCGGTCTTATTGGCTTCAAACAAAGATTGCTCCTGCCCAGGGCTCGTAAGACCCGGGACATTCAGACCCCAGACATTCGTCATATTATTCCAAAAAGTCAGGGCATTCGCCATGGCAGTTGAGTTAAGCTGAGGAATTCCCTGTGAATTGAATACTTGCCCACCGAAGCCAGCAAACCATGCTGCAAACCTGTAACCGTACTCGCTAGGTGTGGAATATGCAACAGGGGTTATACCGTAAGTCTTCTTTATACTCTGCAATGTAGGAATCAAGGAAGCGGTGGTATTAGGGAAACCATTAGGGAAGAACTTCTTGTTGTAGAAAACAACGATATAATTGTAGTTTATTGGAACACCATATAAACCGTTGTATTCGAAGTCCCTAACAGCAACCGGCAAGAATTGATCAGAATACAACTGACTCGGCTGATTTGAATATATTGGAACAACATTTATGTACTTTGAAAGATTCAGCAGAATGCCGCCGGTAAACCATGCAGATGCACTGTCTCCGGAATCATAAACAACATCTGGAGCATCACCGGCCTTTGCATATGTCGGTATATTGCTTGAAGCAAAGGAACTGTTTTCAACGATGACATTGATATTTGGATACGCCTTTTCAAAGGCCGCCAAATCTGCATCAAACGCTTTCGTCTCACCGCCTGGAGCGAAGCTCTCCGAAACAGTTATTGTAACTGGAACGGATATCGAGTAATTAGGAAATTCAAACGCATAACCAACAACAGAGGATGGTGTCGTCACTGGGGGTGTGGTGACTGGAGGTGTGGTGACTGGAGTCGTCGGTGGAACATAAGTCGAGGGATGATAAAGTTCAACAACGGCAACAATGATAACAATCACGACAATGACAGCCACTATGGCCCAAACATAATTCATGTTGATCTTTTTACCCTTTGATGCCATAATTCAATGTTTTATACGACACATTATTTATATTTAAAGCTTACTCTTTAAAAATTTTCGGAAATCATTTTCCTAAGAATTCAATACTTGTAATCAAGCGCAGTCAAAACGTACATAGCTGAGGACCAAGTTAGCGGGGAGGTCGTCGGTAACGGTTCTAGTGTGTTTGGGTCCAGCGCCTCCGGCAACAAACCGTTGTTTGAATGAGCGAGAACAAAATTCATCAAAGACAACGCACTGCCCGAAGCGTTGATTTTCTCGTAGTAATCAGCCAAAAAGAGCGTGGTTATAATCCAAGGAGGGGATGGAGCGGAACTATCGTACAGATCGCTGGAATAGTGATAGTCGTCGTTTGGAAATCTGCTTAGACCTCCCTTGACATTTAAAGTTCTGTTTATTTTTTCAACGGTGCCAACCGCAGCGGTCGAATTCGGAGATATCAAACCGTAAACAATGGGTAAAATCGCGGACGAATCAACGATTTTGTTTGGAATCAGAACTGTTTTCATGCTTCCATTGGCATACTCCGCCGCCTTGCTGAGTGATTGGATGTAAAAATCATCGACAAAAAAGTACTTCTGTATAGATCTGTTGATCTCCTCAGAAGCGTTAAGTGAGGGAAATGAATCTAAACCCAAAGAATAATAAAGCTTCGCTGTATCCTTGAGGCCGATTGAATTGAAAGCCTGGGTCCAAAAGTTGTAAGCTAAGTTGTCCTCCCAAACGCTCAGATCTTCAGGTATTAATCCCATATAAATGTGATTCTCCTGCCAGATGCTGGTCCTATTCAGAGCGGGAATAAACTGTGAGATCAATGAGCGATTGTCCTGCTGCTCATAAAGGTTGTATAAGCCCATCTCAAACAAGCCCAGGCTATCATATTCAGGTATGCCGTATGACAGATCCGGTTGCCCGTTCCAAAAATTGTATCTGGTGTAAAACGTCCCATTATCATTTTTAGCTAGGAAACGCCAATACTTCACAGCGCTGTTCACATGACCGGAGGCCTGCAAAGCCATGGCTGAGAATGAAGAATCTCTAACCCACGAATACATGTAAACTGGCTCAGGTGACGCTGCAAATTCTCCTGTCAGCGGATTCTGATCGTCTTTCAACAAGAGGAGGGAGAGATGATATTCATCGCTCAAGTCCTTCGGAAGGGAAACGTTCACTGAGGAGAGAAGCCAGTTCGAGACGGCTTTAGAATTTATCAGTATCAAGGAATTGATTGGAATGAAGCTGGAATTTTCATACGAAAATTCGAGAAAAGTGCTGTTGAATATGTAGAGCCTTCCTGATTTCTTTTCTATCGTACTGCCTGGCGAAAGGAAGATAGACGAATTCTCATATTTTATTTCTGTGTAGTTCGAATGCCTAGAATAAGAAATATTGCCATAAAAAGAGAGCATGAATGTACCGCTTCCGTCCATCGGTAGAATTAAAAATCTATTCTGATCGGGAGGAAAAATGAATTGGAATGAATCACCAGGCTTTCTGATGACGACTGTATTATTCAAGGTCAAAAAAGCCTCCTCTGTGCTCTCATTGTAATCGGCGTATATCTTGATCGGAAGCATCGTTCCATTGAAGAAGATTGTTTGTATCGAGGTGTTGAAGCCCCTCTCTCCATTGATTGTATAGTTTTGAATCTGTATTCCTGTCGAGATATAGATGATCCCGTTCCTCCAATTGTTCAGTAAGAGATAGGCTGGTGCATTGTTGTATGCTGGAGGTTGCTTGTAAACAAATATAGAGGTAGTTAAAACTATGTAGATTGCCATCAATAAAACTATCAGAACTAAAATCCACTCCTCTTTCATAGCATGTCCAGTATCAGATTCAGCGCCTCCGCATTTACAAACGACTGTGGAAAGTTGCCTTGAAGGCTCCCTTCCATGTCCATGTCTTCAGACAGGGGGGATCTCTCAAGCTTCGACAACAGGTTGTTAAGCATGTCTCTGTGCCTGTTGATCTCTCCTGTCTTCAATGCGTATCTTAGGAAATGTATCGTGGATAATAGAAATGCACTTTTCTCGTCGCCTATATTATCCTGCCTGTATCTCAGGAGGCCCTGACCGCGGATGAGGGTGCGGATGTCGTTCATCGATGCCTTCACTATGTTAGCTTTGTTTATGAAAAATTTCCCGTAAATAAAGTCGATGAGGAAGGACGCGTCTGGTTCTCTATTCGTGGGTGATTTATACAATGATGGAGAGGCGCAATTTCTGACAACAAATGCTTCTATGTCCCTTCTCTCCTGTTCATATGATACTTCCATCGAGATCAGCTTCAAAAGCCTCTCTGATATATTAAGTGCCTCCCAGCACATCAGTTTCGAGAAAGTGTAATCGTCCCGGACCCTCTCCTCCCATATCCCAGAGTCCTTCGATCTCCAGTTCTTCGAAACCCAATCAGATATGTATTTTATGCTCCACCTGTTTTCCTTCAGAAAATTGAGGTCCTTGAAAACATCGTAATGCGCTTCCACCGCGAGCATCACAAAGCCGGAGAGATCCAGCTGAAGCTGATGATATGCGGAATTCCCGAACCTTACAATGCCTTCGCCGTTGAAGCCGGAATATGCATGCTCTACCCTCTCTGTGACCTCCGTCCCGTTCAAGGTGAACAGCGGGGAATCAAAAGGGAGGAGAAGCGTGTCTATCCTCGAGAAGATGAATCTGATTATCCTCTCCGCCTCTTCCCTTAAACCCAGTCTTGAGAATACGATCGATACGACGGATGCGTCCCTGATCCAAAAGTACCTGTAATCCCAGCATCTTCCTGTGCCCGGCGCCTCTGGTATCGATGTCGTCAGTGCGGCGACGACACCTCCACTAAAGGACGTCGTCTGAAAAATTCCGTAAAGGGAATTCCTGAAGGCGTTAGCCCATCTCTCGCCTAATTTTGCTTTTACATTCTCATACATCAGATCTATGTTCTGACCAAAGACGGATCTCCAATACTCTTTGTTCCTTTCCAAAAGGTTCTTCAGCTGATCATCAAATTTTGATGAAGATATGTTCGAGAGCGAGCCCCGCGGCCTCTGCGAATAGAGAAAAAGAAGGGTCGCGTTTCCACTGACATTTATTTTCCCATTGGAAACAGTTCCATCGCCGAAAATCTTGATCAGCATGCTTCCGTTGCTGTATCTGAAGATGAGCGCGGTATTGTCGATCTGATCAGAAGAGTAATTGTGTAGCTTGTAGTCCAACCTGTATGAGAATTCCAAAGGCTGCGAGGACTCTATGAACCTAACGAAGGAATTGCTCCCTATTGGAAGAATATCTGTGAAAGTTGCCGCACCATCATTCAGCAAAAGCTTGATTCTTCCCGTATTGGGATAAAGAAGCTCGTACTCCGCTGATTTTATCTCTGATGTCAGGAATAATCCACTGTCGGAGAAGCTGTCTATCAATGAAGAGAAAATCGGATCTGAATCGAAAAAAGGCAAGGTGAGAAAATAAAGGTTTCCTTTTCTATCAAATACTCCTGCCCCCGATCTGTTTGACAGTGTGATGAGATCCTCAACCTTCATTGATACAGAAAGGCATTCGAATTATAAAAATGTGAGCGAAAAAGAGTTGAATCCTGGGATGAAAGTGGATGGAAAGACTTGATCTTCCAAACTTATATTTATCACCGGATTTTGTTTAATCATGAAAGTTGAAGTATTTCTGAGCAAGGGCATAACAAAGATAAACGTCAATGATTATAAGCCGCTGATGAAGATGAACTTCAACGGAAAGAAGGCCGATCCTAAATTCATCAAGATGAGAGAAGAGAAAATAAACATTGATGAGACAAGCGAGGGAATAATACTCAGCAAAGATCTTGGAGTGAAAGAGCATGTCATCGGATTGGGTGAGAAGGCCTTCGGGACGGAGAGGAGAAGAACAAGAACGGTGATGTATAACACCGACTCCTTTGGATATGGATACGGAACAGATCCACTGTATGTTTCCATTCCTTTTTTCATCAGCGTGAGGGATGGTTTACCCTCCGGGCTTCTGGTCAACAATGCTTCCTCTATTGTTTTTGACATCGGAGTCGAAGACTATGGGAAGATTAAAATAGAGATACCTGAAAATGGGAGCGAATTCTACATAATCGATGGCAAAACTATCGAGGAAATAGTTGAAAAGCTTTCCTTTCTCACGGGAAAACCTTTTAAGATTCCTGGGTGGGCGCTAGGTCACATGATCTCGAGATACAGCTACTTCCCTAGCGAAAAGATCATAAAGGTCGTTGATGAGTACAGAAAATTCCTGCCGGTGGAAGCCGTGTTTCTGGATGTCGATTACATGGACAGATACAAGAACTTCACATGGAGCGAAAGCTTCGGCAAGCCCGAAAAATTACTGAAGGAGATGCATAAAAGAAATGTCAAGGTGATAACAATTGTTGACCCTTCCATACCTGTTAACCAAAAATATGGACCGTTCATGCGAGGGCTTGGAAATTACTGTGATGATGAGAATGGAAACATTTATATTGATTCGATGTGGCCTGGAAGGTGCGCCTTTCCTGACTTTCTTAACCAAAAAGCTCGTGCATGGTGGAGTGATGAGATCAAAAGATGGATTAAAAAATATAGGATAGACGGGATTTGGCTGGACATGAATGAACCGACGAGACTTGTTGATGAAAAGGGCGTTCCCCTCGATCCTGATGCGATTCATACAAAAGATGACGGGACAAGAGTGAAGCACTCTCTTATCCATAATGCATATCCCTTGTTCGAGGCTAAAGCGACTTATGATGCTGGGGTGAAGTTCATCCTGTCCCGATCAGGATTCATAGGCATACAGAGATACGCAGCCATATGGAGTGGTGACAGCGTTTCCTCATGGGAGGATATGAGATTGCAGATCCCCCTGCTCACGGGTCTGAGCATCAGCGGTGTCCCGTATGTGGGCTGCGATATCGGCGGCTTCTCAGGTCACAGCGACGCAGAACTCATCGCCAGATACTACCAGATGGCTGCCTTCTTCCCGATAATGAGGAACCACAAAATTAAAGGAGGAAATGATCAGGAAATCTATGTTCTCCCCGACAAATTCAGAGGGATGATACAGCGTGCGGTGAGGATGAGATATGCCTTCATGCCGTATCTCAAGGAACTGGCCAAGGAGGCCCACGGGAAGGGCCATCCCATGATAAGGCCGCTTTGCTATGAATTTCAGGGGGATGAAAATACGTACATGATAGATGATGAGTACATGGTTGGAAAAGACGTTCTCTACGCACCGATCGTTGAAAAAGGAAGGACGAGCAGAGACGTCTACCTTCCAAAAGGAAAATGGTATGATCCCTGGAAGAAAGAGAGCATGGAAGGAGGAAAGTGGATAACTTCAGACAATGAGATGCCACTATTCATACGCTCTTTGAAAGGGAAAGAACGTATCTTAGAAGCTCTTTCTGAAATCCGCTTGGATTCCAATTCATGAACCTTCTGGCCTCAGTGTCCGCATACGCCTTGTATTCACTGAAATCCTTCATCTGAGTCATCCCTATCTCCGTACCGTAATAGAAAACGAGGTCCTTCGCCTTGTAAAGCTCCTTTATGGCTTCCTTCATCCTTTCAATAGTGTTCGCTATCCATGCGATGCGCTGCATATCGTGATTATCAAGAAATGAGAACCTGTTTGGATAAGCATCAACAGATAGATCCTCTTCCTTCATTATGACCTTCTTTCTTATTTTGAAATTGTATTCGAAATCTAGGACCGAACCAAAAATATTCTCCCCTTTCTTCAAGGCATAGCGCTGGATTGCCATGTCCGCTGGACTGTTCCAGACCTTTAGGGAGATATCATCCTTTGCATCTGAGATCGAATCAATCTCCCTCCTGTCTTTTTCATCAAAAAAGTCGATGTTCCTGAAAGCGTCCTTTCCGACGCCCGCAAACCATATCTCTGGAAGAAAGATGAAGTCCGTTCTCTTGTTCCTGCAATTGTGCACGAACTCCCTCCAGAAGTCCTTCGGAGGACCTATAGCATGATCCAACCTGTAACCATCTATATCAAAATTGTCTATCCAGTACGATGCGATATCTAGCATGAAGTTCCTCGGATCTCTCTTCTGCAGGTCCAGTTTCGGTAGCTCCTTCACGTTCATGAAACAGGCATAATTCCCCTTCTCATCGAACCTGAACCAGCTCCTGTGCTCGCTTCTTTTGTCCTTCAGTGCCTCCACAAAGAAAGGATGTCTATTCGATACGTGATTGGCAACAAAATCCAGGATGACCTTCATCCCAAGACTGTGGGCCTTCCTGACAAGCGCTGCCAAATCCCTTTCGCTTCCAAAATGGGGATCCACATGAAAGTGATCTATCACATCGTATCCATGATAACTGCCAGACTTGAAGACAGGAGAAAGCCATATCGCATCGAAGTTCATCGATTTGATGTGATCCAAGTGCTTCTCTACCCCTCTGAGATTCCCGCCCATCCATCTCCTCGATGTTCTCATGCTCAGCTCGGAGTCTTTTGCTCCTGAGCCTGTAGAAAACCTGTCGACGAAAATCTGATAAACTCTCATGTGATATTTGATTCAGCACAAAGATTAATATTTCCAAAACCTAGATAAAGGAATGGTTGAGGTCAGGCTTGAACACATAAAGAAGACTTTTCATGTCAAGGGAAAGGACGTCAATGTCCTGAAGGATGTGAACCTTGACGTTCCTGACCACAAGTTCGTTGTGATACTTGCACCCTCCGGGGAGGGAAAGACAACCCTTCTAAGAATAATCGCTGGGCTTGAAACTGTTGATTCCGGAAAGGTTTACATCGGAGGAAAGGTGGTTAATGACTATCCGCCGAAAGACAGGAAAGTAGCGATGGTCTTCCAGAACTATGCTATATATCCGTTCATGACGGTTTACGATAACATCGCCTTTCCGCTAAAGATAGCGCATGTTAAAAAGGAGCTGATAGACAAGAAAGTCAGGGAGGCAGCAAAGATGCTCCAGATAAGCGATCTGCTCGACAGAAAACCAAGCCAGATCTCCGGAGGACAAAGACAGAGGGTGGCAATATGCAGGGCAATAGTCAAGGGGGCGGACGTGCTTCTCCTTGACGAGCCGTTATCTAACCTAGATGCCCAGCTCAGGACCCTGGCCCGTGCGGAACTTAAGGAGCTGCAAAGAAGACTGAAGCTGACGACGATATATGTGACGCATGATCAGGTAGAGGCGATGGTCCTTGCCGACTACGTTGCAATACTCCACAACGGGGTGATAGAGGATTTCGACACGCCGATAAACGTCTACAAATATCCGATCAACACGTGGGTTGCAAGCTTCATAGGAAACCCTCCGATGAACCTAATAGACGGAAAACTCGAGAAAGACACCTTCAAATTCGGCAGATTTTCGGTGAAAATACCCAAGAAGATAATTAACAGGATAACAAGGAAAACCAGCAGGGTCATATTCGGCATCAGACCGGAGGACATAACACTAAACGGAAGCGTGAAGGGAAAAGTTGAGATCGTGGAACCGCTCGGATCTCAGACGCTTATCCATGTGAACGCCGAGGGGACGCTGATAAAACTCATAATACCGGCGATAAAGCTCTTCAAGAGCGGGGATGAAATTTCTCTGAATCTTTCCTCTGAAAGTGCGGCCCTCTTCGACCAGAAGGACCAAAAGTTGATACTGAAGCGCTGAATCACTTCGTTCCGCTCATGCTGTACATCTGCGTCAGATAACGCTGGAACACGATGAACACGATGAAGATAGGCAAGCCCATCAGAAGTGAATAGGCTGCAAATACATTGTAGAGCGTGTTCGTTTTTGTGACAGCAAGATAATAGAGTCCCAGCGTGAGGGTCCATTTGTTGTCAGAGATCAGGAAAACATTCGCAAGCGCGTAATCAGTGTAAGCGCCCATGAAGGCGAGAAGGGCGAGGAATGCGATGATCGGCTTGGCCATCGGGAGAAGCACCCTGAAGAAGGCTTTCGATCTGCTGAGACCGTCCACCATCGCAGCTTCCTCATACTCCTTTGGAACAGAATCAAGAAAAATCTTTGACATGTAGGCCCCGAACATCGCCGTGCCAGCTGAGTAGGCGAGGATCAGGCCTGTGAACTGGTTTATCAGATGAAGAGATGCGAACATCAAAAACAAGGGTATCGCTATCGCCGTGAATGGGAAAAAAGTGAGTATGTATATGGTAACAACCAATGCCTTTTTTCCAGGGAGGTTAAGCCTGGACAGGCCTATGCCAGCTAGAAGTGCGACTATCAGGGCGATTATCACGGTGCTCGTTCCCAGGATAAGGCTGTTCCTGAGCCAGATGAGGAAGTCACTATGAAACAGGATATCGGAGAAAGCGGAGAGGGTGATGCTTGAAGGGGTTGGAACAAGCGAGGAAAGGCTAAGATCGGTCAAGGCAGGTATCTTGCTCAACGACATCACTACGATGTAATATATCGGAAAGACTGCAAAAACGACGGCTGCTATGATAATAAGATACGAGAAGAACCACTTCACGTACGAGATGATTTTGAACTTGCTGATCATGTTATCACCTCAAGCATCTTCGTGTATTTTATCATCACTATAGCCATCACGGCCAGTATCACCGTTGAAATTATCGAGTAGGCGGCGCCTAAACCATAGAAATCATAGGAAAAAGCCTGTTGATATGAATAAACTGTGAGGATGTCCGTAGATATCCCCGGTGCACCGCCCGTCAAAAGATAGATCGGATAGAAGTTGTTCCATGTGAATATGAAACCGCTCAGTATTATAAAAGCCAGCCCCTGTTTCAGCACCGGGACGGTTATGCTCCTGAACTGCTGAAGGGTGCTCGCCCCATCTACCCTTGCAGCCTCAAAGTATTCGTTCGGTATGCTCTGAAGCATTGAGAGAAACACCGCGGTGTAATACGGAAAGGAGAGCCAAAGGTTCGTCACTATCAGCAGGATCCATGCCGTCGGTGTGCTGTTGAACCAGTTCACCGCACCGATGCCTATGAGACCGAGAAGCTTGTTGATTATCCCATACTCATAGTTCCACATCCCCTCCCAGACAAGAAGAGAGATGAAGGCTGGGAAGGCCCACGGAAAGAGCATCAAAACAAACATCGGTTTCCTGAACCTGAAGCCGTGCTGATTGAGTATTATGGCGAGGATCAGACCCATCGTCACCATGGCGGCTATGCTTCCAACCGTCCATATCAGGGTCTGCTCTATGATCGATGTCAGCACGCCCGAGGACAAAGCCACGGCATAGTTATACAAACCAACAAAGGAGTATTTGAAGAAATGCTCGACTGAAAAATTCGTGAATGAGATGTAGACAGCATAACTTATCGGATAAAGAAAAAGGAAAAGAACAAGGGCTACCAATGGAAGAAGATACAGATAATTTTTCATGTACTGGATCAAATTCTTCCTGTTAGGCATATTTTTTATAAACACCTTCTAAGTATTAATACAATACCTCCTTCGACGGTTTGACAAGAAACTGAACGGCGAACAAACACAGTCACGTCAAACATAAAATGACAATGCTTCTAATATTTTATTTTATGCATTAAGACAAAGTTTCAAACTCCTGTATCAAAAATTTTCAATAAATTCTAAAAGGGCCTCCTAAAGCGGCCTTATGGTTTACTATAAACAAAAAGGAAAAGCTTAAATACTAGTTCTGGTTTAATATAAACCATGATAAATGATATTTTGCCTGAAAATCTGTCGCAGTACATCTTTGACATCGCTGAGGACAAGGATAAGGTGTACCTTATCCTAAAGGAAAACAATGATGCGGCGATGAAGATGATAAATCAGATGAATGATGAGATAAGAAGGATGTTCAATCAAAAGAACCTTGAGATCCTCGATCTTTTCCAGATGATACAGAACAACATGCTGAGTCAATTTGAGGACAGTGTAAGCCTGCTTGATGATGAACCTTTCCTTTCACATTTCGGGATAGAGGAATACGTTGAGGTCACATATGATCTCAGCCCCCTGAACCAAAGCAGAAAGATGCTCTTCAACTATGCCCTTCTTGGAAGGAGGGGTAATCCAGGCCTGTTGCAGCAGGTCGGAGGCAGGAAGATAGGAAGGGGGATAATACAGGTTCCGAAGAGCAATGCGGAAAGGATAGAAAGCTTTATCAAGGGATGGGGCATCGGCTATGCAAAAAGACTGGTGCTTGACTTTAAGGAGGTTTGAAAATGGAAGAGAATGAAGGAGGAGAACTTAGCATTGAATTGAAGGTCGCTGAGGCTTATCAGGATGACATAGGATACAATGTCGTCAGAATAGACACCTCTTCGATGCATCAGATAGGGGTGAGGCCCGGTGAATACGTTGAGATAGAGGGGAACAGAAAAACCGTCGCACAGGTGGACAGGGCGAAGCCAGCGGATCTGAATCTGAGGATAATAAGGATGGACGGGACGACGAGAAAGAACGCAAAAGCCACGATAGGCGAGAACGTCATCGTCAGGGCTGCCAATGTCACCGAGGCTGACGAGGTCACGCTCGCTCCGATGTCAAATGGTAATGTGAAGATAAGTCCACAGATACTGAATCACATGCTTAACGGAAGGGCTGTATCAAAGGGAGATATCATCAGCGTCGGCGGCGGAAGCAAGATACTGAATGACTTGGACTTCGGAGATGATATATTCAGGATAATGCTTGACGGTTTCCCTGGAACGCAGATCTTTGGATTCGGTGAGCTGAGGTTCGTTGTGACAAACACTGCACCTAAAGGCTATGTCGTCATCACAGAGAACACACAGATATCGATATCACATGAGGCACTGAAAGCCTACGAAGCAAGGGAGAAGCATGTGAGCTATGAGGACATCGGCGGACTCAGTGATGCTATAGCAAAGATAAGGGAGATGGTTGAGCTGCCACTGAAGCACCCCGAGATATTCATGAGGCTCGGGATAGAGCCACCAAAGGGCGTGCTGCTATACGGTCCTCCAGGAACGGGTAAGACGCTGCTTGCACGTGCCGTCGCCGATGAAAGCGAGGCGCACTTCATCCTGATCAACGGTCCAGAGGTGATGAGCAAGTGGGTAGGGGACGCGGAAAAAAGATTGAGGGACCTTTTCGACGAGGCTGAGAAGAATGCACCATCGATAATATTCATCGACGAGATAGATGCCATCGCAACCAAACGTGAGGAAAGCGTTGGGGAGGTTGAGCACAGGGTCGTTTCCCAGCTTCTGACACTGATGGATGGTCTGAAGAGCCGCGGACGTGTGATCGTCATCGCCGCGACCAACAGGCCCAATGCCATCGATCCGGCGCTCAGAAGACCTGGAAGATTTGACAGGGAGATACAAATAGGAGTCCCTGATGAAAAAGGAAGGCTGGAGATATTTAAGATCCACACAAGAAGGATGCCGCTCCAAACTGAAGGCGAGGGGAAGGTTGACATCGAGTACTTAGCAAAGATAACTCATGGGTTCGTAGGTGCGGATATTGAAGCCTTGGTAAGGGAAGCCGCGATGAATGTGATAAGGAGGAACATCGGTGAACTTAACATCAAGGAAAACGAAAGCATACCGAAAAAGACGCTCGAGAAGCTTGTCGTCACAATGGATGACTTCAGCGCCGCGTTGAGGTTCGTCAGGCCGAGCGCTATGCGTGAGGTGATGATAGAGAGACCGGATGTCAAATGGAGCGATGTCGGCGGACTTGACCAGGTCAAAAGACAGCTGAGGGAGACGATAGAGTGGCCATTGCTTTATCCTGATGCCTTCAAGAGGATGGGGATAACCCCGCCAAAGGGCGTGCTGCTCTACGGTCCTCCAGGAACGGGTAAGACGCTGCTCGCCAAAGCCATAGCAACAGAGACACAGTCCAACTTCATCACAATAAAGGGACCTGAGGTCTTCAGCAAATGGGTTGGCGAGAGTGAGAAGAACGTCAGGGAAATATTCGATAAGGCAAGACAGGTTGCCCCGTCGATAATATTCATCGACGAGATAGATGCGATAGCTCCGAAAAGGGGAAGCTTCGAAGGTAACGAGGTCGCTGAACAGGTCGTGAATCAGATCCTCACTGAGATGGACGGGATAGAGGCCCTGAAGAATGTAGTCATAATCGCCGCGACGAACAGGATAGACAAGCTTGATCCGGCTATACTGAGGGCGGGAAGGTTCGACAACATCATCTTCATTCCCCCGCCAAGTAAGGAGGATCAGCGCGCAATACTCGATGTATACCTTAGCAAAATGCCGCTTGATGGAAGCAAGGAGGAGTTCATAGACTTCATACTTCCAAAGATAGATGGCTTCGTGGGTGCGGACATAGAAAGGCTGACGAAGGAGGCCGGGCTGGTCGCACTCAGAAAGGACATAAACGCGACGAAGGTCACAAAAGAGGACTTTGAAAGGGCGCTTGAAGTGGTGAAACCAAGCCTTAAACCGGAAGAGATTAAGGCTTATGAGGAGCAGGCCAAGAAGCTTTATGCTGAGAACAAGGCTGCTGCTGAAAAACTGAACTACTTCGGATAGAGATGGAGTACGATGAACTTTACCGGCTGATACTGAATGACGAGCTTGGATGGGAACATCTGATAACCTATATTGTTAGAGAGGAGAAGATGAACCCTCTAGATATAGATATATCGCTCATAGCCGACAGGTTCAGTGATATCGTCTTGAGGTCAAAATCCCTCGACTTCAGGTTCAGCGGAAAGTTCGTTTACACCGCGGCGATACTGCTAAAGATGAAATCCGACGCGATCGTGGACGAGATACTCGCAAGAAAGGCCAAAGAAGAGGAGGAAAGCAGATCATCCTACATCAAAGCGATACCGTCGGAGATAGTCGTTGTGCCTCGATTGCCGATAAACAGGAGAAGGCCGATATCGCTAAGCGAATTGATACAGGCCGTAAGGACGATGATAGCGATAGGAAGAAAACCTAAGATGGAGTTCAGACTCAAACTGAAGGAGGTCAGGATACAGGAGAGGATGATCCTGCTGCTTGAAAGGCTGAATGAGATGCTTAAGAAAGCCGACAGTGTGAGTTTCTCCTCCCTTCTGACCAAAGGCGACAGCCAGGAGATAGTTTACACCTTCCTTTCCCTGCTTCTCCTTGCAACGCAGAGGAAGATAGACCTCTTCCAAGAGGAACCCTTCCAGGAGATAACGATTAAAAAACATGAAAGACCAATGGAGGAATGATGGCGGACATAAAGGACAGGGTTGAGGCACTTGTTTTTTCCTATGGTGACGGCATAAGCATCGAGGAGATACAAAAGAGGCTCAAAGCGGACCCGCTGATAATAAAAAGGACGATAGATAAGCTGAACAAGGAATATGAGGAGAGAAAAAGCGCCTTCTATATCTCCTCCGAAGGCGGAAAGTACATAATGAGGCTGCGCTCTGATCTGATACCTGTGATAAAGGACACGCTCAAGACTGACATGAAACAAGGGGTCCTTATGACGTTGAGCGTTATATCTATGAACGGAAAGATGAAACAGTCCGACCTGATAAAAGCCCGCGGGAATGTGGCTTATTCCCACGTTAAAGAGCTCGTGTCCCGCGGTTTGGTCGAGGCCTACTACATCGATCACAAGAAATATCTGAAATTAACCGATAAGTTCTACAACTACTTCGATGTGGAGAAGAAGGAATTCAAGGAAATAACACAAGAGCTGAAGGAAGACACAAAACTGGATGAGAACAAGGTCGTGGATTACATGACAAAGTAAGGGTCAATAAACCACAGGCTTCGGCTTCAGTTCTATCTTTTTCTCAACCGGTTTCTCCTCCTGTTTCTCCCCTGCCTTCACTTCCTGAACGGCCGTTTTTTCCTGAGCTGCCGGTTTCGCACCCTCTTTGACACTGTTTATAGCTGAGCTTATCTTGCTCGCCAGGGCCGAGAGTTCATCCTCACTCATCCTCTGCGGCTGCCAGGTATAAGAGAGGGCATCATTTTCATATCGCGGTATCAGGTGCAGTATAGCATGGGGAGTTATATTCCCCTTGACTAGCTCACTGGTATAGAGGATATCCACGTTCTTTGCCCCCTGAACCAGTAACATAGCGAAGGCTATCGCCCTCGCTATGGTTAACATGTAAAGATACTGATCCTGCGGCATGTCGTACAGGGTATTATAATGGACCTTCGGTATTATCAAGGTGTGCCCTGCTGTCGCCGGATTGATGTCCAGGACAGCCAATATGTTGTTGTCCTCATATATAGGGTAAGATTTTAGGTTCTTTGATACGATTCTACAGAAAACGCACTCATTTTCCATCTTTTTCAATAGGAACGTTGAGTTTCTCCCCTGAATCCATTTGACCCTCTGGGGGATTTTCACCGCCTACCTTTCGTAAAGGCTTTTAAATATAAAAGGTTTACACTTAAGAATGAAAGCAGAACACAAATTCGAAGTTTCTGAAAAGAAGTGGGTCGACACGGCGTACGCTGTCGCCTTACTTATATTGGGCTCTGTGATGTTAGCCTGGGGCTTCACACAGGTCCTGTATAAGGCGGTGCCATCGTTGCCGGTGTATGGATCTGGGATCATAATAGGGGCCATAGTTTTCTTCCTTGGTCTCTATATCTACAAATACCACGTCTAGAGAAGCTCCAGAATGATCTCGACCCAGGATTAATCTTTTTATTTTTTGCTTTTTTCCTTGTGTTTTTCAATGTGCTCTTGATGGCTCTTTTCCTCTTTTAGAAATTCTCTATGCTTCCTTTATAAGTGTGACTTGCCCATCCTGTCCCGGCCTGTTCACGACCCTCGCCTTTCCTTGGTCCGTCTCCACTATTGCTCCCTTCGTTATTATGTTTCTTCTTGCGAAGGACCTGTCCGCTGTATTTTCAAGGACCCTCAGAAGCTTCACCTTGTAAAATTTCTTTTCCTTTGGATCAAACATGTTGGCTTCACTCAACTTTATAGGCTTGGCCTTCCTGTTTCCGCCTAGACCTCTGACTATCTTTTTCTTTGTCTCTCCTATCTGTATCTGCACAGATCTCTTGAGATACTCATGTTTCCTCTTGGATCTCCTCTTTCCCTTCAAGCTTCCCCCTATTTTCCTTAGGGTAGGTGCATTTGTCGCTGACATATTCTACTAAGAAGAAAGTCATCCTATTTAACTTTTCTTGTCGATTGAAAGCTTCTCGTTTACTCAGAAAATTTTTCCTCTGAGGGATTTTTTCAGCCGAAATTTTCTCCTTTCATCCAAAATTTCACTGAAAAAATTTTCCACAAAATTATTTATTCTAGTGATGATATAGATTTTGCATGGCTAAGAAAGCAAAGAAGAGAAAGTAAATCCTTTCTCTTGATAAAATAAAACGGATTTCTTTTTTTCTTTTTTCTATTTCTTTATATTTTTCTTAATCGATGCTTCTAAGTATCTCAACCCTGATCCTGCCAGATAAAAGTTTCTTGAATTTTTCCGCGTCTTCCTCCGTACCGATCCCAGAACCGTAATGCATGGGTATCGCGAGGCTCGGCCTTATGATCGCCGCGGCCTGTGCCGCTTCCTCCGGAGTCATTACATATATTCCACTGACCGGGAGCAATGCCACATCGGTTCTTATGTTCTCCATCTCAGGTATCACATCGGTATCTCCGGCCAGATAGACCCTGATCCCTGATATTGTGATGATGAAACCGACGTTTCCCTTTTCCTTGGGATGAAATACTTCGTTTCCCTGTCTGAACTTGTTTACGTTGTAGGACGGAACGGCCTCTATCCTCACTCCATCAATGATGACTATCTCGCCGGGAGAAACGAACATCTTCTCGTTTTCCAGTGGGTCTAAGGCATCTTTGCAGTCCTTCTGCGCGACGATCTGTGTCTTTGGCGTTATCAGCTTCTTTATGCTGTTGAGATCCATGTGATCGTAATGGTCGTGGGTTATGACGATTATGTCCGCATTCTTATATGTGTTCTGAACCTTGTATGGATCGGTGTACACGATCGTTTTCCCGTTGTTTATCTGAAAGCAGTCATGGTGAAGCCAGTTGATCTCAATGCCCTTGTATTCCATCGAAAGCACCTCCTCTCTTTTCAAATATTTTGGGCCTTCTCTTTTTTATAACTTATATAAGAGCCGTTCATCTCACGTTTTTCTGTTCTTCCAGGAAATACTCTGTCATCGCCCCAACGAAAAACACCGTGATGAAAGCCCACAGCAGGCTATCGAGGACGATGAAGGCTCCTAAGGAAACGTGAGCCACAAACGTGATGATAATCGAAAAGGCTAAAGATATCAGCATGATCCCTGCCACCAGCCCGAAAACGGACCAGAACTTGCCGGATGTGAAATCATAGGATGCATGCAGGGCCGCTACAGGATTTCTCTTCTTGAGCAGAGATTCCTGCGGATAGAAGATCATCTTTACGAAGGCGAATACGCTTGGTATGAACAGCGCGAACATTAGGATAAAGACAATGAAAAAGAAGAAGATCGAACTAACAAGCAAGGATGGATATCTCTTTGCCGCTTCCGTGAACGGCTTTGTCCCTTTGTTTCCTCCTTTGGCCAACACCAGGACCCCAATAGAATAGACGAAGATCAGGAAAGCGACAAACACTATCAGTCCGAAGTCAAGCCCTGAAAGGTAGGAAGATATCGAGACATCCGTCACTTGATTGATAAGCAGTGTGTGATGCCCGTAGGTGCTCTGGAAAGACGTCGTTCCTATCACTGTCATGCAGATGGCAAGCCAGGAGATAAAGAGAAGGACGAATGCGATGCCCGCTCTGCTGTCCTTGATGAGAAAACTGAAATTTCTGGCTATGACACCATCCACCTCAGTCCTCTTTATCCTCTGCATAGTATATTACCACAACTTTCCGATATAAAAGGATTATCCTTCTTTTCTTTCCATGCGATCTGCATCTCTTTTCGAATGAGAGGGAGCATCTGAGATTCAGACAAGGTATCTCTTTGACAGGATGCCTGTGAGAATGAACAGGAAAGCCGCTGCTCCTAGCGCATAAACTAAAACAGCGAAAACATCGGACATGTCAGATACCCCAAGGAACTGAAATAAATAACCAACAAAAAAGACAAAATTCATTGATAGGAGCAAAACAAAGGCGGAGATTGAATTTTTCCCTAGCCTTATGAGCTGGACTGATCTTGCCGGATCCTCATAAAAGCGCCTCATGAACCTCAGAACAGCTATGGTCATTATGACACCAACCACTGCCACCGTAACTGTTACAGAGATGCTGCTCACCATAGGAACCTCACAAATATCCTCGACCATCTTACGATCACATAACTGACCATAAGATAGGTCACCGTCCCGAGAAGATCGGCTGCAATCTTTATGATGTCCTCTCCATAGATCGATCCGAAGGCGTAGGTTATGAATACCAGTACGAAAAGGGCGGATGCGAAAAGGATTATGTTCATGTCTCTCTTTGACGACCTAAGGTTCAATGCCCACTGGGCCAAGGGAGCTCTGTCTATCCTGTGCTTGAACAGGGAGTATATATCCAAGGCGCTCAGAACTGCTATCACAAGGCCGTTGACAGCCTCGAAAAGCGCCCAGTAATGATCAAACACAAGATAAGGGATTACCACAAAACAGATGATTCATTTATAATATATAAAACGTTTCTTATAGGATCCCTTTGTTCAGACTTTATAAAGATAAAGAGAGTTACTTTTTGGTATGAAACGAAGCTCAAGAAACTGGAAGAAGGTGCATCAGGACAGGTGGAAAACACGAAAAAAGAAGATGCTTGAGAGAAAAAGGAAAAGAAGGATAATGCGTGAAAGGTCTGCATGAGCAGGGGTAGCGAAGCTGGTCCAACGCGCAGGACTTAAGGCCTGTTCTTCAAACCTGTCTTGCATTTTCCTCCTTTTTTGAAGCTGAACCCTTTGGAGAAAATGTAAGGTAAGATATCCTGTGGCTTAGCGCCCTCGTGGGTTCAAATCCCACCCCCTGCAAGGTTGATAATCAGGTTATTTTTCAACAAGACTCCAACGAATAGATAACATTCTAGTTCTCGCTTTGATACTTCTTTCAGGAGATTTCAATACAAAGACAAAAGTTCTTGTGATAACAAATCAAGGATCGCAGAAGCTGACATACTCTCCTCGCTGAAGTTTCGGAGCTTTCTTGCTAGTTTCATTGTAAAAATCGATTCTTATAGCGCTAAATCATGAGGAAGCTATTTTTGGAAAGATCTCCAGCTTTTAAGAGCAAATTCTCCCACTTTTTCTGGAAGTATATAATGTTTACAAGCCCCCTCTTCTTCCGATCCTCTTCCACCCCCAAACTTCCTCCCTCTTCCATCTTTAGAGGAACGTCCAACTTCTTGACGTCACAGCCCAGTTTATATATCCTC
>JAGDXV010000008.1:27923-32974 GCA_023261805.1 Candidatus Parvarchaeota archaeon
CATCGAAAAAATAGCCGTATTTATCTCTGATCTCCATAAGTGCGTCTCTTGAAAAAACTATAAAGTCTCCAGAGGCCATAAATCGCATCTGTTCTTTTGATAGGAGCTCTAGGAAAATGTGCTTAATTTTCCATACAAGGTTTGCTTCTTCTGAATCAGATAGTATTAGATAATTTATACTGTACTTTTTAAGTAGCTTGTAATAAGATCTAGATTTAAGCAATGTGTATAAGTAATAAATTTTTGATAGTTTCCTTATACTGAACTTATCCCTCTTATTTTCATTCAATAGAATTATTTCTTCGTCGAGAGGCTCTAATTGCTTTTTTAGATTCCTCAAACTTAAGTCCTTGATATCATCATTGGATAAAATAATCCATTTCGGGTTGTACTTTAACGCGTTTTCTATACCGTAATTACAACTTCTAGCGTAATTGAATAAAGATCCACTGCTTTCAACAAATATAGTCTGTTGCCCATTAAATACATCAACGCAATGTTTTGCATACTTTCCATCAATATTCGCGGTGGGTATAACTGTAATCACGTCTTTATCCCCTTGAATTTCGCGTATCTCCATTTGCGCACTAGGTCTACTCTTCATCCAATCTATTAAAGAATCCGGAGTGTCAAAGTGGTTGTAGAATTTAATTATATCTCTTACGTCCTTGCTTGTAAAGAGCCTATCCAAATTCTTCAAGTCTTCAGCCATAAGATCATAAGGAACTGCGTAATTATATATTTAAAACGCAGATCAAACACCATGTATCTACTACTCTGAAAACGACTGACATACTCTCCTCGCTGAAGCTTCGGAGCTTTCTTGCTCATTTTTCTGCAAAATACAAATGCCAAATTTCTGAGAAAAGGATTAAGCATTTAAAGAAAAGAAAGTTAAATTCCTTTATGAACAAACGAATTTGCTTTGTTTATAAAAATGATGCGCATCCATTTCATTTTGAATTGATGAATTCGATAGGCGCTGAATCTTTTAAAATTAGTGTGAGTAGGAATGGCGGAATAAGCGGAAAGATATTGGAATCAATCAAAGTATTCAGTATTCCTAGAGAATATGATGTATATGTCTTCCAGGAACTTGCTGAAACTGCATTTTCCTTCAAAATTCTAAACCCTAAAAAGAAAGTTATTGTGCTTAGAGGTAGTGGAGCCTATACTTGGTATGATCTAAACAATAAAATCAAATTAAAAGGTAGATCAAAGTTACGTATACTTAGAAAAAGACTTGAAAGAAAAATAGGGATATGGAAGCTAATATTCAATAAAATTGATGGTTTTATATTTGTAGGAGATCTGGAGAAGAAATTCGTAGAGCTGTTTGCAAACAAACCAAATATAGTTGTGTGGCCAAAAAGCAGTGATGTCTTTATAAAAGCCGCAAATGAGAACAAAAAACCGCCTAACTTAAATTCACATAGATTAATACAAATTGCCGCTGTTAGAGACAAAGGAAGATACTATTATAAAGGCATCGATATTGCCATTGAGGTTTTCAACAAATTGAAACAGAAGTTTAATGATTTAGAGTTATACCTAGTGGCTGTAGATAAAAAATTTGTTTATAATGAAGGTATCCAAACCTTTAGCTATTTAAGTGGAAATGACCTAATAGAAAAAATAAAGGAATGCTCTCTTTACATACATTTTGCCAGAGGAGAAGCGGCTGGAATTTCAATACAAGATGCGATGCTTTGCGGTTTACCTGCTATGGTCTCAGAATACACTGGAAACAAGTATTTCGTTGAAAAAGTATCTAAGAAACTAGTTGTTCCGCTTGATATCGACGAGATAGTGAAAAGAATAGAGTGGTACTTTAATTTACCTTTGGAAGAAAAAATAAAGTTATCTGAAAAATCTGTGAAATTAATGGAAGAACAAAATAAAACTGCAAAAGAGAGATTTATTAATGATTTCAATAAACTTGTTGAAACATTATACAAAAACAAATGATTTAATAATATAGAAAGTTTCTTTTACTTTGTGGGGCTGTAGTCTAGCTTGGTTAGGACACCAGACTTGGGCTCTGGCAACTTGGGTTCAAATCCCGACAGCCCCATTGTAAAAGATGGAAGAAAAATTAAGAGTAACGTTTATAGGTGACCTAAAGGAGAAAGGAAAGGGAGTAACTGAAGGCTCGCTTCGAGTTATAAATGCTTTAGAGGGAAAGATTGATTTAGAAACAATAGACTATGGAAGCCTATATAAAAATTTACCTAAATTTATACCACTTAAACGAAATATTGGAATATTTAGACTAAACAAATTAAGTGGTATAAAAAACAAGATTAAAAATAAAAACATACATGTAATATCACCTGGTATATTAGACCACAAATTATTAAAATACCCCCATAAAAAAATAATAACCGTTCATGATACTTATGTATTAAGAGATGACTATCCAAGGAGTTTACTAATAAAATTAATTAAACCAGAAAAAAGGATCGTTGATGATTTAGAACATCTAGATTTATATGATCATATTATATCAGTTAGTGATACTACGGAGAAACAGATAACTGAAAAATACAAACTCGTTTCAAAAGACAAGGTAACTACGTTAAATTGGAATATAATTCCAGAGGAATTTAGACCGCTTGAAAGATCAAAAAACAATGGTGATAAAGTACTAATAGGTTTTATCAACAATTTAACTTGGAATAAAAGGGAAAAATTTAAACTGTTTGTAGATAAATTTAAAAGTTTACGAGATAATAACTTGGAGTTCCATTTTTATGGTCCTGCTATTGATAATGAGATTAAAAAACTTATAGTAGATGATCCAAGAATAAAATATTTAGGATTTCTTCCGAGCGAAGATGTTCCGAAAGTACTAAATTCATTTGATGTATATCTGTCAACTTCTACAGTTGAGGGATTTGGATTGCCTATAATGCAGGCTAAGGCATGTAAAGTTCCTGTATTATGTTATGATGGAGATATCCCTAATATAGTAAAAAGAAACACTTTGATTTGGAATGATGATAACTTAGAGGAGATAATTAAAAATAGATCCTGGGAAAAGGTTGATGTAGAAAAGGCTTATTTGGATGCAGAAGAATGCAGAGCTGATAAGGTTGTACCTAAGATAATTGATGTATATAGAAAAGTGTTCGAATAATTTATAGTTAAAACCAAATTTCCAAAATAATTAAAAAGATTATTTACATCAATGTATCTTTCCAAAATTGAATCGTCTTATTTAACCCTTCCTCCAAATTTACCGTTGATTTCCAATTAAGAAGTTTCTTTGCCTTTGAGTTATCTCCTATGAGTATTTTCGCATCTAAAGGTCTTGGTGGCGTACTATGCCAAACTATCTCTCCCTTAAATTTCGTCAACTTGGCAATCATATCGGCAGTTTCTTTAGTAGTATACCCAACACCAGTAGATAAATTAAAAGTTTGTTTGACTGCATTTTTATTTCCAATTGCCTTCAAATATCCATCAACATGATCATCAACATACAACCAATCTCTTACTGCGTCTGGATCCCCTAAATATACTTTATCCTGTGTCAGCATTTGAGTGATTGTCCTTTCAATAAAGAAATGCTTGTTATCCTTTCTTCCATAAGTATTAAAAGGTCTCAAAACTGTATAAGGAAAATCATATGCCATTCCCATATATTGAAGATAGTGATCAAACGCGACTTTAGCAACTGCATATGGACTATTTGGAATAAGCGGCGAATCCTCTGTAAGTTTCCCGTTCTTGTCTTTTAGAGTCATACCGTACTCTTCACTCGTGCCGGCAGTAATGAACTGTTTTAAATTTGGATCATCCAAATAACATGCTTCAGCCAGATTAACTGATCCAATATAATTTACTTCACTGACCTCTATCGGGTGCTCATAACTAAAACTTACTGCGCTAATCGCTGCTAGATGAATAACTACTTCCGGTTTTACTTGTTTTATAATATTTCTCACAGCTGAATAGTCCGTTAAATTCGCATAGTGATTTATTATATTATTATCTAAAGAATACCTGCCAGTAACGTATCTCTCAAGAGTATGCACTTCATTTTCTTTTTTCAATTTTTGCACCAACTCTTTACCTATAAAGCCAGTTGCGCCAGTTACTAGTATTCGCATAAAGAAATAAATGTCTTGATATATATAAATCCAATATAAGACTATCTAAGATGCTTACTATATAAAAATTCCAAAGATGAAGATTTTAAATATAGAAATAATAATAACTTGAAATGAAAATAACCCTGCTATGCAGTAACATGGGATACAACGGGGGCGGCATAAGTGTATACACCCAAAATCTTTATGATGAACTAATAAAGAGAGGTCAAGATGCAGAAAAGATAGAGATAGAAAAGCAGAGGTATGTTAATATTAACAAAAGATTCTTTGGCTCTAGAACCATTAATAAAACGATTAACGAAAAGCTATTTTTCTTTTTGCATGCCAAGAATTTATACAAAAAGAATCTACATGTAATGGCTCCAGGTGTATTGCCAATAAGCTTGATTAAGAAAATAAAACGAAAGATCATCTCTATTTATGATTTTTACTTGTTTGAAAATGATCTCATACAGAAAAGGATAGAGACAAACAAAGGGATAATAAAAAGACGATTTTCTTTGTACAAAATAAATAAAATAAAAACCGAATATTACTATATTAAAGATTACGATTTTGTACTGACAATGAATGAACACATTAAAGATAGATTAATTAAAGATTTTGAAGTAGATCCTAACAAAGTTGAAGTTAGCTATAATATCATCCCAGACAAATTTCAGCCATTGTCTAAACAAAAGAAAGACAAAGCCATTATAGGTTATATTAATAATTTTAACTGGAATAAGATCAAGATGTTTAGGTATTTTATAGAAAGATTCATTGAAATTAATCCAAGAGATATAGAATTTCACATATATGGAAAGAATCTGCCAAAAGAAATGGTCCAAAGGATTAAAAATATAAATAACATAAAATATTTCGGTTATCTTCCTGAGGATAAAGTTGTAGAAACCACAAACTCTTTTGATGCTTATTTATCCACATCCATAG
>JAGDXV010000013.1 GCA_023261805.1 Candidatus Parvarchaeota archaeon
TCGAATCCTTCTTTTTCTGCTAGATCCTTGTATGTCAAATCAAAGATCGAGCCTGTTAGTTTCACTCTTCCAACAAAGTTTATCAATACAAAATCGTTTTCAGTGATCAAGATCATCACCTTCGCATCTCTATAGAGATATAGGAAACATTCTTAGGCTTGTTATCCTTATCAGTAAGTTCCTCCGTACCTATCTCTACGTTACTGATCTTCAATTCCTTTGAAAATTTTCTTGTAACAAGCTGGGAAACATCAACAGCTTTCGATATTGACATCCCTCTCGCCTTTATGCGCACGCTGTTGTACCCCGAATTTATGTTCGTGAGGACAGCCAAGACATAAGACATTATCGGCTTCTTTCCAACGAAGATAACATCAGAGTCGCTTTTGTTTTCCATTAATCTTAAATAAGTCTATTTCTATTTAAGCTTTGCTTACAATCTTCAATCGATTTTTCCAGCCTTTGGAGATGATCTTGACTCCGCGCGAAAGCGCCTTCTCTATCATCTTCCTGTCTTCCGTCAAAAGGAACGCCTTTCTCCTGGAAGACAAATTGATGAGCGAATCATCAACTCTGCCCTTTGTTTCTACTTCTGCTAGCTCAAAACCTTGGGAACTGAGCCAAGAGATGATGTCATCCCGTCCTAGCTTTTTAAGCTCAGATAAAGTCCCCTGTGTATAAAGTATTCTTGAATCGCCGAGCAAATCGACTATCATATCTTTTAGATTCCATTTGTTATCGAAAGAGTAGATTAAAAAATTCGTGTCTACTATTACTTCATTCATAAACGGTACATGATCCAGCTAGATACCAGACACCCTCAACCCTTCTTGATACAACACCTTTGTCCCCCGAGAAAAAGGGAAGGACAGTATTGTTCAGGACGATCTTCACGTCTCCGCCCCTCACTTCAACAACTGTGCCAAGCGCCTTACCAGCAAGGATATTCAACAGGACCATTTCATTCTTCTGTATGGGTTTCTTGAATAGAGTAACCTCCTTCTCTTTTAATGGAAAATATTTAATATTTAATTTATTGGCCAAAATTGGTTTTACCCCCTCCTTAACAACAAGACTGCCTGAAAGACCATCATTTCTCGCCAAGGCCGGATCAATTAATGTTCTGACTCCAATCGTTATTCCTCTACCAACGTTCTGTTCCTTCCCGAATTCGCTCTGAATTTCCGCGACGGTTGTGGAAAGAGGCTTCATCTCTCCCTTAACCTGTATTCCTGGATAAACCATGATCTTATCACCGACTGACAATCTTCCGCTGCTCAATGCCCCACCAAGAATGCCTCCTTTCAAATCGCTGATGTTTGTTCCTGGAACATTCGCATCAAAACTCCTAACGACAAGCATCTTCATATTCTCTCCTTGATCTTTCGATGCTTCTAGTTTTCCTATCTCTTGAACAAATTCTGTAATGTTTATATTTGCACTTGCCAAAACGGGGATTATCGGAACATTTTCAAAGCCATTTTTGCTAAGAAAATCTTTTATCTCATTGTAACTTTCCCTTGCTCTCTGCTCCCCGACAAGATCAACCTTTGTCTGAGCAACGACAAGCTTATTAATGCCTATTATTTTCAATGCCTCCAGATGCTCCTCGGTCTGTGGCTGAGGACATTTACTGGCCGCTGAAACTACAAGTATTGCTGCATCTATTAGCGACGCCCCGCTTAGCATCACTGTCATCAGGTTCTTATGGCCCGGCGAATCAATAATAGAGATCCTCTTTTCCAAGGTAGCATTTCCGCCGCAAACCTCGCATTTTTCGTACCTACTATATGCATTGCATTTCTCGCAACGATAAAGATAAAGATGAGCGTAGCCTAATCTTATAGTGATCCCTCTCTTCTTTTCCTCGCTATGTCTCAGAGTAGATTCGCTCGTCAAAGCTTTTATCAGAGTTGTCTTGCCATCCGAAAAATTTCCAACAACACCAATTATAATATCCTCAACCATTATTCTTCGCGAGAATTTCACCTATCTCTTTTTCACCATATTTAGCTATAGATACATTGATCTGAGAGGTGAACTGACTGATTGTATTTCCTGCTACACTCTTTCTTCTACGTACACCCTGTTTATTTCCAATCCCTTTCTCTATCAGGATCTTCTTCAAACCTATGCTGTCTATCTCCTTTCTCATCGGTATCCCTGTCGCATGGCTTCCTCCAGTTATCTTGCCCGTATAGCCATCTAGACCTAAAAAGGAAAGATCGATTTCTTCACCAAGCTTCTTTCCTAGGAAAAATTCAAGTTGATCCTCAGATAGTGTTTTCTGATAAGATTTACCCGTCTTCGAATCATTTATTACGATCTTACATTCCATACCAGTAGTAATGTATAAATTCTTAGGTTTTATAAAGTTATCTGTGGAGGCGAAAATCAGTTAAAAATGGAGATACTTTTTGCGGAGACAAGATACAAGAAGCCGATAAGTAGGGAATTTATGAAAAAGATCAGAGAAGCCATAGAGCCGTACAAGAAAATAAATCTTGTCGCATCGGTGCAGTATCTTAATCAACTTGAGCAGATAAGAAAGGAAATCAAAGACAAGGAATTCATCCTGCTCAAATCTAATTACAGAGCGCTTTATCCAGGACAAATCCTGGGATGTGATGTGCTCGCTGCCGGATGTGAGGACTGTGATGTTATTCTCTCACTAACCCAAGGCATGTTTCATGTTTTAGGAATACTAGTAAAATACGACAAACCCGTAATAAATGTAGATGTGGAAAATGAAAACATAGAATTCCTGTCCCCAGACAATTTCTATAAAAAGAGGATAATGCAAGGCATAGGGCTGGCTCTCACGGCAAAGAAGGTGATGTTCGTGGCATCCATAAAGTTGATCCAGTATTATCCTTTCGATAAGCTTAAAGAGTTTTTCATCAAAAGAGGTGTGGAAACTTACACTGTGGTCTTTGATGATGTCGATTTCAAAACACTGAATGAGTTTAGAGATATCGATATATTCATAAATACTGCCTGCCAGAGAATAGCTATGGATGATATGAATAAAATAGAAAAGCCTATAATAAACGCCGAAGATCTAGAAGATTATCTGACAAAGAATAAGATGCTGGGGTAGCCAAGTGGTTACGGCGCCAGCCTGGAGAGCTGGTTCCCGCAAGGGTGCATGGGTTCGAATCCCATCCCCAGCGAATTGTTATTAAATTCAAAAACAGATGGGCCCGGAGAGACTCGGACTCTCGACCTTCTGCGTGTAAGGCAGACGTCATAACCACTAGACCACAGGCCCATGTTAGATTAATAATATCGCCGTACTTTTATATATCAAAAAAGTTTTAAGAAACCATGTTGGATCCGTAGCTCAACTCGGTAGAGCGGTTGGCTCTTAACCAATTGGTTAGGGGTTCAAATCCCCTCGGATCCACTTGAAGCGTTAAATCTATCTTATTCAGATTATATTGTTCCAAAAAATACTGCTTTTGTTTCACAAGCGAAAGGTATTTGTATTCAATAAATCTTAAAATATTGATAAAGCGGGATGGAGCAGCCAGGAGTGCTCGTCGGGCTCATAACCCGAAGGTCGATGGTTCAAATCCATCTCCCGCTAT
>JAGDXV010000003.1 GCA_023261805.1 Candidatus Parvarchaeota archaeon
TCTAATTCAGTTATTGCTACTGTTTCAGGTTTAAATGGTCCTCTGGGTGTCGCAGTAACCCCCAACGGTCAGTACGTGTATGTTACTAATACGAATAGTAACACCGTTTCAGTCATCTCCACATCTACTAATTCTATTGTCACCACAATACCTCTACCAATTAGTGGTTACGCTACAGAAATTGCAATAACCCCAAATGGCAAATATGTATATGTTGGTGATAATGGTGGAGGTCTTGATGTTATATCAACAGCAACAAACAGTGTTATAGCTAACATTCCTCCCTCTGAAGTACAGCCTTGGGGTGTTGCAGTTTCACCTAATGGACAATTTGTTTATGTAGCCGATGCTGGTGGTGAATTTAATGATAACGTATCAGTCATCTCCACAGCTACTAATCAAGTCGTTGCAAGGATACCTATAGTTGTCGGAGATTATTCGAAAAATCTTGCTGTTACTCCAAATGGAAAGTATATTTATGTGACAGGCCAAAGTAATTTAGTTGGAGTTATATCCACTTCAAATTTCCAGGTTATTAAAGTAATAAATATTAGTCCCAGCACATATTCTGAAGGTGTCACAGTGACCCCCAACGGTCAGTACGTTTATGTTGCTAATTTTGGCAGTAACACAGTTTCAGTCATCTCCACATCTAATAATCAAGTTGTTACAACTATATCAGGCACTCCATCAGAGCCTTGTGGTATAAGTTATGGACCACTTGGAAGTTCATGCTGATCTACGATCTGAACTAATTTTTTGAAATTGGGGACCTGGTTTTCTTATCTCTTCAAAAGGAGAAGTTTAAAGATTTATTCTTGGTAAGTACTATAGGGAATGAGAAGTATAAACATCTTTGCTGGGTTGGCTGAGTGGTTAAAGCGCTGGCCTCGAAAGCCAGTTTCCGTAAGGATGCACAGGTTCGAATCCTGTACCCAGCGATCGATTTTCAGTTGCTTACTGTCTTTATTTTACGGAAATTTCTGAAAAGAAGCAGGTCGTATGCAATTTTCAAGGCCCCTCCTGCTATAAATGGAGATCCGTCGCTGATAAATTGCATTAGCCATCCACTTAAGACAGGCGATATCGCCTGTGAATACATCCTTGTTCCAATCGTCATGGTAGCGGCCTTGTTTCTGTATTTTTTTGGTACCACCATCATCGTGTAGGCCTGTCTTGGCGGTACATCCATTTCAGCAAGCGACATCCTGAGCAGGTATAACACAACTGCAATAAGATAGGTTGGAGCGAAGGCCATTAGTATGAGCAGTACATTTGAAGGCAGATGCGTGAATACCATTGTTCTTATCAAACCAATCTTTTTAGATAATTTGTATGAAAAGAAATAAGAGGTCAAAATCAATATGTTGGCAATAAAGAATATGAATCCAAGATAATCCTGGGGCAGATTAAATCTAATCAGGAAAAAATAAGCGATGAGCGTCTGCAGTACAAATCCTCCCCCAAAAGAATCTATACTGAAGAGTGTGGCGAGTCCATTTATCTTTTTATTCACAGATTTAGGGATCTGGAAATTCTTTTGTTTCCTTTTTCTCTCTTCTTTAAGGAAGAGGAAAAGAGCTCCGGATACAAATGATAGTAGGAAAAATATAAGGAAAAAATAGCGTGCCTCGAGGGATGTGGACACAGAAAATGATCCAAGCGCTAAAAGTGCCCCTCCAAGCAGGCTATAGATCGAGAAGTATTTCGGGTTTGCTCCCTTTGCGGCGTCGGAAAAGGCCGCATTTTCAAGGCTGAATATAGGCCCTATGTCTGTTCCGTTGACGCTTGCGAAGGAGAGAATCGAAAATATGACGAAGATCAGGTCATTTGTCGTGAGGAACATCATCATGGCACTGAAGGCCGTGACGAAAGAAAACAAGGCAAGGGAGTTTTTCCTTCCAATTGAATTTGCTATTCTGTGCGAAAAGATCGTAACAGTCGCGCTTACAGCGATCATCAGAGAAAAGATTATTCCGACGTAGATCTTCGGAAATCCGAGGTAAACTAAATATATTGGCAGTATCACTGACATGAATCCAACCGAGAAGGACCTCAAAGCTTTCGTGGACAGCAGTATTTTAGTGTTCTTCATGTTTTTCTCCCAAATTTGCGGCCACCGGGACTCGAACCCGGGTCACAAGCTTGGAGGGCTTGTGTCCTACCACTAGACTACGGCCGCATTTTTCAGTTTTCAACCGGATGTTTGTGGTATCTCACCACGCAAACCATCGACATATCGTTATTTTGCTATCGGTGTTATTTATGTTTTCTTTTTTTGCTTTAGGTACATACTTTATAAATTTGCTCGTTCATATGTCTCTATGGACGATACGGAATTTGACAGGCTTCTGAGAATCTGTCGTTTGCGTTTGGATAAAAAGGAAAGAGAGCGTATAAAAAAAGATGTTGATGAGATCATAGGCTACTTCAATAAGATAGATGATCTGAACTGTGATCTTGAGCCGGCTTTTCATCCGATAGAGATAGAAGGAAGGATGAGGGAGGATTCTGTGGAAAAATTTGATGATCAGGAAGCCCTTTTAAAAAACACAAAGACGTACAGGAATTTCGTTTTGGGGCCGAGGATTTAGAGAATGGAAGAAGAGGGATACATAGCGGATTTCAATGGCATAGAAAAACCGGGGGATTATTTTCATCGATTGAGAGACGAGATACAGAATTACAATGAAAAGTTTCATGCCTTCAACTTTATACCGGAGAAGCTTGAGGAAGGTTTTCCTTTCAGTGTGAAGGACAACATCTGTGTCAAAGGAGTAGAGACTACTGCCTCCTCAAGGATTTTAAGTGGGTACCTTCCTCCTTTTGACGCCACGGTGGTAAGAAGGGTCAAGGAAAAGGGCTTTTCTTTCATCGGAAAGACCAACATGGACGAGTTTGGATTTGGAAGCTTTGGAATCAACACGGATATATCAGCCAGGAATCCTTTTGATGAGGACCGTGTCGCGGGAGGTTCAAGCAGCGGAGCTGCGGTTGCGACAGCGTTGATAAAATACCATATCGCCATAGCGGAATCAACAGGAGGATCTATATCCAATCCCGCATCATTCTGCGGCGTCGTCGGTTTCACACCCACATATGGTGCTGTATCCCGTTATGGTCTGATAGACTACGCCAATTCTCTGGATAAAATTGGGCTTATGGCTAGATCTGTAAAAGATATAGAATTTGTATTTGATATAATGAAGGGAAAAGACGAGCATGATAGTACGTCTGTCGATAGAAAAATAGAGAATAAAAAAAGTAGGAAAATAACCGTCATAGATGAGATGATCTCGGGTGTCGATGAAGATATAAGAAAATCCTTCGATTCACTGCTCGGAAAGCTTGAAGCCCAGGGGTACAAAATAAGCCATACAAGCTTAAAGGAGATAGGTATCTCAGGACCAGTCTATTACATAATCTCAATGGCCGAGGCGTCGACGAATTTAGCTAAATTTTCGGGTTTCAAATATGGTCTTAAAGTGGAAGATTTTTCCCTTGATTATAACACTTTTTTTACGAACGCAAGAGATGCTTTTGGAGAGGAAGCGAAGCGCAGGATAATCCTCGGCACATTCGTAAGGGCAGCCAGCGTGAGAGCAAGATACTATCAGAAAGCTCTCAGCCTCAGGGCTTTATTGATAAGGAAAATGAGGGAAATATTGAAGGATTCGTATATTCTATCTCCAACTATGCCGATCAAGGCACCAAAGATCAAGGACGTTGAAAAGTTAACTCCCGTGCAGAATTACATGCTTGATATTCTAACGATACCTCCAAACCTGTGCGGTTTTCCGCACATTTCTTTTCCTTACGATTACATCGATGGGTTGCCGATAGGTGCTCAAGTGATCACGGACCATTTCAATGATAAGGCTCTCTTCTCTTTCGTCGAAGATTGGGAGAACAATTTTACCTACAAATTCAAGTACAATCTGGGGGAGATATGAAGATAGGACTGGAGGTTCATGTTGCATTGCCGACAAGAACGAAGCTGTTCTGCGCTTGCAGCACAGAAGAAACAGAAGAGCCCAATGAAAATGTCTGTCCGACATGTATGGGCTTTCCTGGCTCGAAGCCGGTCTTGAATAGGGAAGCAGTGAGGATCGCAAAATCTATCGCTTTCGTTTTGGGCTGTAAGATCAGGGAAAAAATATCTTTTGTGAGAAAGGTCTACTTTTATCCTGATTTACCGAAGAATTTTCAGATTTCACAATTGGACGCTTCAATAGGATATGATGGAGAGGTTTCAATAAAGACGAAGAAGATCAGGATAAGAAGGGTTCAGATAGAAGAGGATCCTGCAAAGATACTGAGAGAGAAAGGAATGACACTGTTAGATTTTAACAGATCCGGCGTCCCATTGGTGGAGATAGTCACAGAGCCGGATATCACAAGCGAGCAGGAGTTGAGGATGTTCATGCACGAATTAAGATCGATCCTCTACTATCAAGGTGTTGATATAGACAGAGAGGTCAAGGCGGATCTTAATATATCCCTTGGAAAAGAGCGGGTGGAGGTGAAAAACGTAACGGGAATAAAGAACCTGATAGACGCAGCTAGGTATGAGATAGACAGGCAGAAGAGGATCATCGATCAGGGGAGGGAACCAATAAAGGAGACAAGGTTTTATGATGAGGATGAAAAGATCACAAAATCGGCTAGGGAAAAGGAAGCGGATGAGGAATATGGATACATATATGAGACAGACCTCACCGATTACGATACGAGTGGCCTGGTTATAGATCGAGGGATAATACCAAGCAAAGAGGCGAAAGAGCTTTCAGAAAAATATGGGTTTGATGAGCAGGTTCTGGATGAATTGATCTCCTTGGACAGGGATGCATATAGGTTAATAGTCAGTGCAGCAGGAAGATACGATCCGCAGATTATCGTCAGCGTCGTTGAGCAGCTAAAGAAATTTGGCGAACAGAGCATATCAGAAGCCGCATTCGAGGCGCTTCTAGGCGTGGGGAAGGAGGTAAGTTTGACGAGGGAGATGATAGATAAGGCAAAGAAGGGAGAAAGCATCGAAACATCCGTAAACAAGGAAAATATTGAGGAAAAGGTGAGAAAATACATGCAGGACAACAAAGCTTTGTTTGAGAAGGCAAGGAAAGACACGAAGGTGCAGAACTTCATAATCGGGGAGATCTCCAGGAAATACCGATTTAATCCAAAGCAGGTATCGGAGATCATCAAGAACATGAACCTTTTTAAGTGAAGATCTTCTTTAGGAAAGTGTATGCAGCAGATGAATTGTGGTAGCGTCAAGGACGTAAGGATAGGCAGTGATGTGATCCTCTATGGATGGGCGAGATACATCCGCGATCATGGGGGAAAACTGTTCATAGATCTTGCTGATAGGTACGGCATCGTTCAGATCGTTTTTGAAGGGGAGACGAAGAAAAGGGCGGAGGAGATAGGAAAGGAATACGTCTTGAAAATTCAAGGAAAAGTAAAAAGAAGAAGCAAGGATGCCATCGACAAGGATAATCCAACAGGAAAGATAGAAGTGATAGTAGAGAACTTTGAGATCATAAACAAGTCTAAGATCCCGCCATTTGAAATCACAGAGGAGAAGGAAAAATATCTTCCCTCCGAGTTTCTTAGATTTAAGTACAGATATCTGGATCTGAGGCGTAGGAAGATGCTCAATAATGTCCTTTTCAGGGACAGGATCACGAAGGCCTTCAGGAAGTTCTTTTGGAGTCAAGATTTCTTGGAATTGGAAACCCCCTTCCTTATAAGGGATACATACGATGCAAGCGGGTCGAGGACGTTCCTCGTACCATCGCGTATTCACAAGGGGAAGTTCTATTCTTTGCCGACATCACCTCAGATATACAAACAGCTTTGCATGATTGCTGGTCTGGGAAACTATTTTCAGATCGTCAAGGTTTTCAGGGATGAAGATCCGAGGGAGGACCGGCAGCCGGAGTTCACACAACTTGACCTGGAAACCTCTTTTAAGGATGAGAAATATATACAGCATTTAATAGAGGCCTCAATAAAGTATGTTTTCAAGCATGTTTTAGGCAGGGACCTTAAGACCCCCTTTCCGCACATAGAATACAATGTAGCGATGGAGAAATATGGAAACGACAAGCCAGACATGAGATTCAAGAATGAGTTGGTCGATATTACGGATATCGCTGCGAGGAGCGATTACAACATCATAAAATTGATAGCAGAGAAAAATGGTAAGGTCAAGGCGATCGTGTTTGATGCGGACTACGGTTCGAAGAACGCAAAGCTGAATGAGAAGGACATGTTAGATCTCGTGGAAAAGGCGAAGGGATGGGGATTGAAAGGTCTGACATGGCTTTACTTCAAGGATAAAGGAATAAGATCTAAACCGGAGAGCATCGCAAAAAGTCTGGAATCTGTGTCGGCTCAGTTGATCAAACGTCTTCATCCAAAAGAGGGAAGTATTATATTGATAGGCGCTGATCTGTCTGAGAGTGTGCTGCTTGCGGGGATATCTAAGGTTAGGAGGTTTGTCGGAATAAAGATAGGAAAGTTTGACACGGATTTCGCCTTTCTATGGGTTGATCATTTCCCTGTTTTTGAAAGAGACGAGCTCACAGGGGCGTTGCAACCGGCTCACAACCCTTTTGTTGCCCCGACGGAGGAGACAGTGAAATATTTGGACACAGAACCTGAAAAAGTCTTGGGCAAGAGATACGATCTCGTATTGAATGGTTTGGAGGTCGGAGGGGGATCAATAAGGATAAACAAGCCGGAATTACAGTATAAGATCCTTAAGAAGATGGGGCTGTCGGACGAGGAGATTCAAAAATCCCTGGGTTTTTTGATAGAGGCGCTCTCATACGGTGCACCGATACACGGCGGAATAGCCCTCGGTCTAGATAGATTCGTCGCCGTCCTTGCCGGTCAGGATGATATAAAGGATTTCATTCTGTTTCCAAAGACGAAGAAGAATGAGTCTCCGTTGGATAATTCTCCGGACAGGATAAGCGATAAAAGGCTGATGGAGGATTTCAATATTAAGATAGAGAAACCTCTCTAAAATATGTTGATACCTGTAAAAGATTTTTCCATAGACACTACTTTGATGGCAGGCCAGACTTTTGCTTGGAAAAGGCTTGATGATGGATGGGTCTCATTTATTGACAAGCCGATCTTGGTGAGACAGATTTCTGAAAATGAGCTGATAGTAACGGGGGAAACATCAAGAGGTGAGATAGAAAGGCGGCTTGGGCTGAAGGACGATATAGAAAAGATAATCTCATCCATCGACAAAGACGAAACCATTCATCAGGCGATACTTCATTCTCCTGGTCTTAGGATCGTCGAGGACGGCCTTTGGGTTTCGCTGCTGAGCTTTGTTTTATCTATACAATCAAATATTCCACTCATCAAGAAGAGAATAGAGGCGCTTTCATCAATTTATGGGAGGAAGGAGACCATAGAAGGAAAAGAGGTTTTCAGTTTTCCAACTTACAGTCAAATATACGAGCATCCGGAACTATTGAAGAGGGCAAAATTAGGCTTCAGGGAGAAATTTGTTTTGGAGGCAGCCAATTTTCTGCAGAAAGAAGAACTACAAATTGAAAACATGGAAAAGATAAGGGAGAAACTATTCGAGATAAAAGGAGTCGGAGATAAGGTACTGGATTGTGTAATGCTATATGGAATGCACGACCTATCTGCTTTTCCTATCGATGTTTGGATAAAGAGGATTCTGCATGAGCATTACGCAAGTATGATAAACGGGCTCAAAAGCTATAAAGACATCAGAAAGAGAATGATTGAATACTTTGGAGATTACGCAGGGTACGCCCAGTTGTACCTTTTTATCGAAGCGAGAGCTCGCAGGAGTGACCGGATGTTCTTCAAAAAGAATTAATATTATCATAGCTTTCTTTGATTATGGAGTTAGGTTTGGAGGTTTTAGGTTTCCTTTTGACTGCCTTAGTGATGATCATTGAAGGGATTGCGGTTGTAATGAGCAGAAGGCCAATGCACTCAATACTTTTCCTATTTCTCCTTCTTTTGACTGCCGCTGCCCTTTTCATAGAATTGGATGCCGTGGTTTTGGCGCTGGCGGAGTTGTTGATATACAATGGTGGGATCACGATCCTTCTTACCTTAGCCGCATCCATTGAGCCTGAGGAGATAAGAGCACCGAGGATAAAGCCGGATATAATTCTTCCTTTGGTTGCAGCAGTCATTCTTGTTTTCATGATCTCAACCTACAAATTTGGTAATGTATCGAATTTTTCGTACACCTCCCTTGGAACTTTCATACTTAGCGGTTACGGTATTCTTCTTCTTGTTGTCATGGTGATGTCAATAGCGGCTGCCTTGTCAGCGACTTATATGATCTCTAAGGAGGACGTCGGGATATGATCGACTATTCCTGGATCGTTTATCTTAGCACGTTTCTTTTTGCGCTTGGAATTATCAATATTCTTGTCAAGAAGGATGGAATTAACTTTATCATAGGTATTGAGATGATCATCAATGCTGCGCTCATCAACTTTGTTTCGGGTTCTGCTTACCTTTTGAACGAGAATGGAGCGGTTTATGCACTGTTCACGCTAGTTGTAGCGGCGCTTGAAACTACTCTCATCGTTGCACTTCTGCTGCTTTACAGCAGCAGGACAGGAGGAGCATTATTTTCATCTTTGAGGAATTTGAGGGGTTGAGAAAATGATAGCGCTTATTTTGATACCGATGCTTGTTTCTATGATACTTGTCCCCTTTTTCAAGGGGAGGAAGAAATTAGCCTTTATCTCAATATCAGCCTCGTTTCTCTCGTTTCTGATCTCGCTTTACTTCTTATTGATCGGATACTCATCAACACAAAGTATCACTTGGTTTACAATAGGAAGCTACGCCTTTTCGCTTTCTTTAACTGCCAGTCGAATCGGGATGTTGATGGCTGTTTTTGTGTCATTCATCTCGACCATGGTTTTGATCTTTTCGCCTTTCTATATGAAAAAGGACGGTACGAGAAGATACTACTTTGAGATTTCCTTGTTCATCTTTTCAATGCTTGGAATGGTCCTGTCGAGTAGTCTCCTGCTTTTCTATATTTTTTGGGAACTGATAAGCATCACTTCGTATCTGTTGATCGGCTTTTATCATCAAAAGGAAAGGTCATCTCAGGCCGCGAGAAAAGCCCTGATGATGACTAGGATAGGGGATTTCTCTTTGCTTTCAGCAATGATACTCCTGTTTTCAGCCCTGAAGACCTTTTCAATACCTTTGATTTTGTCGAGCATCTCGTTCCTTTCTCCTTCCTTCTTATCCTTGGTATCAGTCCTTATTTTCATAGCAGCATTAGCAAAGTCCGCACAGTTTCCATTTTATGTCTGGCTTCCAGATGCTATGGAGGCCCCGACGACGGTAACAGCCTTGCTTCATTCATCTACGATGATCACATCCGGTGCCTTTTTAATGATCCTTTTCAGTAAGCTGATCTTATCCACGACCATACCGGTCTTAGTTATTGCCATCTCATTTTTGACGATCTTTGTATCCATCCTTTTGGCGTTGAAGGAGAGGGATTCGAAAAGGTTGATGGCCTATTCAACGATAGAAAGCATGGGTTTCATTTTCCTTGCGGTATCAACAGGCAGTGTAAACGGCGGCCTGTTCTATCTTTTTTCTCATGGTATATTCAAGGCAGCATCGCTTCTTTTGATAGGTGAACTTATAATTTGGTTCGGAACAAGGGATATATACAAGCTCAAGCGGATCGGGATAAGGAACAATTCAACCTTCATACCCATGCTCATAGCAGTTTTATCATTATCGGCTATTCCCCCCTTCATTGGTTTCTTCGCCCACTCAGCCTTCACATACGACTTTAACCTTTACGAGCAGGTTTTGTTCGTGATCATAAGTTTTCTGACCGCCCTTTTCGCTTTCAGATTTCTTTTCATTGCATACAGGGATCGCACATCAATGCAGATCAAGCGTGGAATTTATCAGAAAATACCTATCTGGACTTTAGTTATCTTAATGCTTCTTGGCGGCTTCTCGCTTTTTGTAATACAAAAGATTATCCTCATACCCTATAGCTTTGATCCATTCATTTTGGTATGTGCTGCTGTCTCCGCTATTGGTGCATACCTTGCTTACAGAATGTTTTATATCAACGATACGACTTTTGAGGGCGTTAATGGATTGTTCGGTAGATTTACTTATGATAATATGCTTTCGAGCATCGGAAAGTCATTTTATGCCGCATCCAGAGGGGTGTCAGTTATCGATGACCGGTTTGTGGGTGCATACGGATCGATCGGTTTTGGGGCCATAAACCTTTCCTACTTTGGGAGGAGGCTACAGAATGGGGATGTCGGATTTTACATTGACATCCTTTTGGTCGGGTTTGTTGTCCTTCTTGCGATCTTGGCGGTGATTGTGCTATGATATCTCTGCTTTTATTGTTGGTGATTCCATTGATAGGTTCAGCGGTCGTGTTACTTCTTAGGAGGATTGAGGATAATTTAATCGAGTATGTTGTGGAAACGTTTGTATTTTTAACTGTGGCGATTTTCCTTCTTTCCTTATTGACCGGCTTTTCATCCTTCGCCTTTCCTATCTTACCTTTGATAAAATTTAACCTGGCTTTATCACTAAATGGAATAAGTCTGCCTTTCCTGCTTATAGCAGTTTTGGTCCCGATCTTTGCGCTGCTTCCAGCCCACAAGGAAATAAAGGATGAGAAGAGCACATTCTATTCGCTTTTCCTTTTGATCTATGCGATGATCATCGGGATTTTCATCTCCAGTGACATTCTTCTGCTTTTCATCTTTCTTGAAATAACTTTGGTTTCAATGTTTTTCTTGATCTATCTGTTTGGAGAAAAAGAAACGAGAGCAAAAGCCAGTGTTGAGTTCTTGATTTTCACACAGCTTGGCAGTCTCGCGATCCTTGCAGCCTTCGCCCTGCTTTTTTCCTCGACAGGATCTTTCGCGCTTTCATCGATCTCTTCGTCCCACGTCTCTTTCTTTGATTCTATCATAATACTTTCATTGATGATCTTCGCAGCGATGATAGAATCACCCGTGTTTCCTCTTCATGTTTGGGTAACAGATGCGTATGATTCCTCTCCAACACCTATTGTGATCCTTCTCTCGGCTTTGGTTTCAAGATTAGGTCTTTATTTTCTTTTGCTCATCGGCTTCTTGTCATTATCCTCAACTTTTACAGTGTTTCAACCTTTGATGTGGATAGGGGTACTTTCGGTTTTCTATCTGGCTTTTGTAGCCATGGCTCAGAGCAGGTTCAAGAGGATGGCGATTTACTCGAGCGCTCTTTATGCATCTCTCGCTTTCGTCGGTGTGATGTCTGGGAATTCAACGGCCATATACGGGTCAATATTTTTGATGGTCAGTTATAGCTTCATTACATCGGCTGTTTTCTTGATAGCTGGAGACCTCAAATCTTTGAATGGCACAGATGATATGACTTTCATACGCGGTCTTCTTTCCTCCTCCCCACATCTCTCATTTTTCTTATTTGTCTTTCTTCTTGCTTCCCTGGGTTTACCTGGTTTCAGTAATTTCATCGGAGAATTTGTCACTCTTCTTGGTATTTACACGGTTTCTCCATGGTTTTTGGTGACGCTTGCCGCTTTGCTTATTGTCACTGCTTTTTACCTCAATGCATTGAAAAGACTGGCCTTTGGCAGGTCGATTAAGGGGATCAGAGATATCCCAAGGACAGAGATTGTAAATCTCTCTTTCCTCGCTTTTATTATCATCTTGTTAGGTATTTTACCATCTCTATTGTTTAACATCGTTGGTTTGGGGATATGATAAACGCTGAGTATCTGCTTGTTTTTGGTTTGTTGATCCTGATACCGATAGATTTTTTAAGAAGATCTGTCGGTTCTCGTTCGGATTCTATACACATCCTTACGATGACTGTTCTTTGGCTTTCTTTTGTATTCGAAATATTCTTTGGAAATATGAACCTGCCTTTCTTTACAGGCTTTGAATATTCGCACTTCGTTATCTCCTTTATTTTATTTTTATCAGGGGTGATATACACCTTTTTCTTCCTTCAAAAAAGTGAATACGGTTCAACCTTCGATCTTCTCTTCATAGCAGCAGTTTTCGGTGCCACTCTTTTCATCTTGTCCAGTAATTTCATGTCTATGTTTCTATCGTTCGAAATAATGACAATGTCCATGTATGGTTTGGTGCTCTTTGGAAAGACAGATCTAAGGTTGGAAGGGGCGGTCAAATATGTCCTTTTCAGTGCATTTTCAACAGTGGTGATGCTCTTTGGAATGTCATTGATATACATCTCTACAGGCTCCTTATCCTTCACAATTATTCAGGGAACTCCCTCTCAGATGCTTCTTCTTGGGTCACTGCTTGTTCTGGTCGGTTTAGCCTACGAGGCGACCCTTGTTCCATTTCATATGTGGGCAGTGGACACTTATGATGCTTCGGATAATAGCATCACTGCCTTCCTTGTTCTCCTTGAGTCATCGGCTCTCATAATGATTCTTAGGATCTTCTACTTTTCATTTTCTTCGCTAGGAAACGTGATCGGAGACATCCTTCTTCTGCTCGCATTGTTGACAGTATTTGTTCCAAGCCTGCTATCCATAACTCAAGAACGTGTGAAAAGGATGCTTGTTTATTCTGGTATTTCTCAGGCAGGATTTTCTTTTGCGGCGATATCCGTGCTGACCTCTCTTGCGGCTAAAAGTGCAATATTTTATATTTTTTCCTTCGCTGTCGGTGAGACGCTTGTCTTCCTTTCTTTGGGGGCGATGGACCGCTCATCCGAAAACATGATAAAATACATCAAGAATTATTCTCCCGTTCCCGCCTTTTCTTTGGTCATCGCTCTCCTTTCACTGGCTGGCGTTCCTCCTTTCCTTGGTTTCTTTGCTAAGTTCATGCTGTTTTATTCGATATTTTCAGCCGGTTATGCGTGGTTGGCGATCATCCTGCTGGTTCTTCTCCTTTTCTCGGTTTTCTATTACTTTAGATTGATGAGGAGCGTAGCGGATGCGGCACAGCGTCAACGCAAAAAGTCGCCTGTTGGAGCGGCTGAGAATGCGATCTTAATAGTTCTCAGTCTTGTTCTCATATTTGGTGCAGTTTTGATGAACTACATTTAGACTTTTATCCTTTCGGGAGGATAGTCTATTCCATGCGAAACACAGATCAGATCAGCATTTAGATCTTTAATCTTTTTCACGCTGTCCAGAAGTTTTATATAATCATCGTAGAAATCGGGCAATCTAAGGCCATTTTTATCTCCGGTTAATAAATCTCCAACAAGCACAGTTTTGCTTTCCTCAAGGAATATGGATATTGAATCAAACGTGTGACCAGGGGTTTCAAGTATCCTCGCCTTCACCCCGAAATCGTCCGGGAATTCCCCCTCCTTTAATATCATGTCAGGTTTGACGTATTTCGGCTTTGAGAACTTAGCCATCATTTTTATGAGGTTTACAAACATCTTCGACTTGAAATTATGGCCAATGGGATATAGGACCCCTTGTTCGCCGTTAACATAAGGTATCCCCGCCTGGCTTATGCCCAAGTGTGCACCAGTGATCTTCTGTAGATCATACGCATTTCCAAAGTGATCGAGGTGAGCATGAGTCAATAAAATATATTTTATGTCTGTAACCGATTTGTTCAGGCTGGTAACGTATTTTATTATCTTATCCTTTGAATTTCCTGGAATTCCGGTATCTACAAGGATAAGATTGTTATTGCTCGTTTCTATCAAAAAGGCCTTAACGTAGCCGAGGTTTATTTCATGCAATTGTGAATTTACCCTCCTTCCAATCGCCTTTTCCATTTCTATCCTTACGAATCCGGCATATTTAATACTTTTCAAACATTTAATCTAGAGAAGTTAAAATAATTAAATGAAAAAATTGAAGCCATCGGAGATACTGAAATATTATCTAAACGACAGGATCATAGAGAAATTACTCAAGGGCTCCGGAAGGGAATATGCCGTCAAGTACGGCGATGTCTTTGGGAAGAGGCCGATGATCTTTCAGTACAGATCTGATATAGAGAACATAGTCAAACAGGGTGCTACAAGCTTCCATGTGAGTGAGGAGAGGTGGACGAATCCATTGGCTCTAAGCACAGATTTAAAAAGAGAGGAGCTGGATGAAATGAGGAGCGGCTGGGATCTTTTGATAGACGTAGATTGCAAGGCATTAGAGATATCCAAACTCTTCACCGACCTCTTGATAAAGGAGCTGTCTTTTGAAGGTGTAAGATCAATGTCAGTGAAATTCAGCGGTGGTTCGGGTTTCCACATCCTTGTACCTTATGAATCTTTCCCTTCTACTGTTAACGGCATAGAGGTCAGAAAACTTTTTCCCGATGCACCGATGATACTTTCAAGGTTTCTAAAGGAGAGGGTGAGAGGGAAGATAAAAACCATATTGGAAAAGGACTATGGGGCGAGGAAGATTTCGCAGATGTTTTCTGTCGATGAAAAGGACCTTTATTCAGAGGGGGTTTTTGACCCGTACAAGGTGATAGAGATAGACACCATCCTTATCTCGGAGAGGCACCTATTCAGGATGCAGTATTCATTGAACGAGAAAAAGTGGCTTGCTTCCGTGCCTATAGACAAGAACAAGGTACTAGACTTTCGTGAGGAGGATGCGGAGCCGTTCTCGATAGACACCTCCTTAGACTTTTTCGATGTCAAGCCCATGAAAGAGGAGGCAAGCAGGTTCTTTCAGGATGCATATGATATGTTCAGTACACCGGAGGAGCCAAAGAAAACTGAGGAAAAAACCTTTAAGGCCTATCATCTTGATATAATTGAAGACAAACTTCCTCCTTGTATAAAGATAATAAATAAAGGCCTCTCGGATGGACGAAAGAGGAGCGTTTTCATTCTTACTAATTTCTATAGGAGCATCGGAAAGAATAGGGAGGAAGTAAAGGCGATTCTTTTGGCTTGGAATCAGAGAAATAAGCCGCCCTTGAAGGAGAATTACATTCAGCAGCAGGTGGAATATATCTTCTCCAATAAACCTTATCCTCCTCCAAATTGCGATGCTGCTGGTTATTACAAGTACTTCAATGTTTGTTTTCCTGATGAGACCTGCAAAACCATCAAGAATCCGCTCTCATATTACCTTAAGAAGGCCGGCATGAGGAAGAATCGTACAAAGGTTGATGAAACACAAACAATCGATTATGAATAGATCACTTTTCTTGTTTCTTTGCTAGGTACACCATTCTATCCGCTCCAACTATCTCAGGTAGCACGACCTCATTTGCGCCGAGCTGTCTGAACTTTCCTACATTCTTCAGAGAGTTACACCTGGATATTATTGGTACATCGGGATTCAAGCTCCTCGCGTTAAGTATAACGATTATATTATCAACATCCTGTCCAAGGCATGCGAAGACCGTCTTTGCCTTCCTAACGTTGGCCATCTTGAAGGTTTTCTCCTCAAGTGCATTTTCCTTCAAGACCTTAAAACCATTCCTTTTCAGCTCCTCGGCGACGGTTTCATCCTTTTCTATGACAAGCACGCGTTCCCCGGAATCCCTGAGAAGCGAAGCTATCCTGCTGCCTATTCTTCCCCCGCCCACGACTATAGCGTGGTTCTTTAACGTTAAATTCTGCGCCATAAAGATCACACCCCCAAATTCTTTCCTTGTAACAAGGACCAGAAATTCGAATAGATAAACTGCAAAAGCTCCAACAAAAAAGGAAAAGAAGAGAAGCAGAAAACCATAATCTGTTTGAAAATTGAACGTCTCAAGATGGAAGATGATGTCATTGGTCGAGCTTTGAGCGGATAGTCTATCTTGATTGGATACTATCTCCACAAGAAGAAGAAATATTAAGATCATCACAAAGAGCGCGATTATCAGGCGTTGAAACGCCTCTTTAGAGGTCTCCATGTAAAAATAATAGAAGTTTTAGCTTATAATAGTTTTTTATCCAATCAGCTCCATCTCTATTGTGACCTCTTTCGGCACGGGCGTCTTCATTATGAGATGCAGAGCCTTCGGATCAGCCTGTATATCTATCATTTTCTTATGTAATCTCAACTCCCAGGTGTCGTAGCTCTCCCTTCCGGAGCCATTTGGAGTTCTTCTTGTAGTGACACGTAATTTCTTTGTCGGAAGTGGGACCGGGCCAACCATCGTTGTGCCAAGTTTTTTTGATATGTCAACTATCTCATCACAAACCTGCTTCAGCTTGTCGGCGTCTGTCGACGTCAATTTTATCCTTGCCTTTTGCATATCAATTCAGTTGAACCTTTTTATTTAATAGCTTTTCTTGCATTTAAATAGACACAGTAGGCAATCAAAACAAAATTTTATTGGCTTCATCCAGACCTGGCTTCAGTGTCCTTGAATATTCTCCTCCTTCTCTTTTGATTCCTGTATCCCCAATGAACACCTTTATTTCGTTCATAAGTGAAGGGTATTTATTTCTTAAGGCATCAAGAATCTGATAGGCTATTTTTTTGTATTCTGGATGTGCTTCGGACGTGCTTCTGTTTTCAGCTATGAATATAGCCTCGGCTAGGCTCATCGACATTTTCAGGTTAACCGCTGTGGCCAAAGGTATGAGCAATTCAGCCTCAGAATTTGCTCCTTTATCATATAGTTTTCTCATATTTTGATTTACATCCAAGAAGGCTGCTCTCACTGTGTCGTACATACCCTTGTTTTCATAGACCACATTTGGGATGAAATACTCATTTACATTCACGGCCAGGTTCCTGTTAGATAACCTGTGTCTCCAGAGATCCCGTGCGGTACCGAGTGAGCAGTTTATATTTAACTGCAGAAATGTCGATCTCAGTAGGCTGTCGTTAAGATCATCATATTTTCCTTGTCTCTTTGATGATATCCTTTTCAGATAATCTAAAACCACTTCTTTTTTATTCCTTCCCGGTTTTATCGGCATCTGGTAATATACGGAATTTATCATCTGTTCTTCAGTTTGGGAGCCACCTCCTATTTTGGTGATAATCTCTTCGAGATTTTTGATCCTCGGCTTTTTATTGATCTTTGATAAATCGATGGCAATCCTCTCTTTTTTATATATTTCTTTGTTATACTCATCCGGCTCTAAGTGAGTGGACAAGGAGGGAACATTATCCGAAACAACTGTATCGAACAGAACCCCAACCATTTGATCATACTTATTATTGCTTGACAGCAGTTTTCTTCCTATGTTTTCCGCAGTCCTTGCACTTATCTGCAAAACAAGCGAGGTCATCGCACCCATTTGCAGAAAGGAACGTGTCTGATCAAGGACACTTGGTCTGATGATGTTTTTTCCTTCTTGCTCAGAGGGATTTCTCCCGTTTTTTCTCTTGAAATCTTCGTCATATAAATCGTATATCGCTTTATACAGCGAATTATAGATGGATGAAAGGGCATCATATCCGTTGCTCAGTATAGATTTTATGTCTTCGTAGGCTGAAGGTACATAAGTTTCTTTAAAATCAACATATCTTGTTGATCTTTCCTGAGATGCTACAAATGTTTCCTCCTGTATTTTCAGCGCTGATAGCAATGGGACTGCCATTGAAATCATCATGGGCGACTGCTCAGCGATATTTCTGTGTCCAAGAACAGCATTTAAATTGTAAAGTGTTTTCCTTGATGATACATCCAAATTTTTTTCATATTTTTCGAAGAGCAGATTGACGCTTATCGTGTCGTCAATATTAAAGCTTCCGTTATAGGATGGGGTCGCCTTTTCAATCAACGTCTTCGATTTGGATATCAATCTATCCAAAACATTTTCATTAGCTCCTGGGGACAGTCTGCTTGCGATCGAAACATCAATCGAAGCGAGTGTTTCTGTTGAAGGAAAGGTCCTATAGAAAATAGAACCGATTTGGCCATCCAGGCGATATATCCTTAAAAAGCCTGAATCCTCCCTCCTTATCAGCATTATCGCTAGATGTTATATGAGGATAAATATTTTATTGTCATTTAGTGCTATGAAAAACATTTATAAAGGGTAAGCATAATAGTAAATCATAAAAACTTAAGGAGGCGGATATGAGTGAAGCTGAAGGTAAGGGAATGGAGGATTTGGTTTATTCTGTACTTGAGAAGATAAGATCTAAAGGCGGGATAATAAAGAAAGGGGTCAATGAGGTCACAAAGACACTGGAACGTTCTCAGGCAAAGCTGGTTGTTTACGCTGAGGACACATCTCCAAAAGAGATAGTAATGCATCTACCGCTTCTGTCCAAAGACAAGAATGTTCCTTGCATCGCTGTGAAGAGCAGAACAGAGCTAGGAAAAGCAGTTGGCCTGCCTGTTCCTACCGCTGCTGTGGCTATAGTTGATGCAGGAGAGGAAGCGCATAGTCTTGAGGAGTTAATAAACAAGATAGGAAAGTGAAATTATGAAGCAGCAGCATGTTCGTCCACAGAAAGAGGAGCAGACCGAGCAGAAAGGTGGTTACCCGGCCGAGGTTGTAGAAATAGTGGGCCGATTCGGGGCGGCCGGAGAGGTTACACAGGTCAGATGCAAAGTCCTCGACGGGGTCGATAAAGGGAAGATAATAAGACGCAATGTTCGTGGTCCGGTTGTGGTTGGAAGCATACTTATGTTGAGGGAAACAGAGATGGAGGCGAGCCCCCTTAGGTAAAAATATGGAGTGCAGCTTTTGTGGTCATGAGATTAAGCCAGGTCATGGGTTGATGTATGTCAAGACGGACGGGACCGTTCTGAATTTTTGCAGCAGGAAGTGCATGTCTTTTTATCTGATGAAGCGCGATCCAAGGAAATTTAAATGGACTATCCACAGCGAAGAGATAAATAGATGAATCTGTTATAACCAAGTGTGGATAAGAAGGGGGATATATTTGACTTTATAATCGCTCTTGTAGTTGTGATTATCATCATCCCTATAGCCGCATATATCTTTTTCTATGGAATTAATTCTATAAGCACTCAGATAGAGTCGATACAGGCATATGTCACGCAGACGGAGCTGGCGCTTGATCTTGGCTCCTCAGTTGTCGTTGGTTCCCTCGCCCCTTCATTCAATTCCAATCAATTTATGGTTCAGTTCTATGGAACGCCCCAGTGCATATCCCTTTTGGATGACTTGTCAAGGGATGCGGTCCTGACGGCGCCTAACAACCCGGCTTCTTTGGAAGGTCAATATTTTATCTGTTCCGGGGCTTATAAGAATTTCACATTTCAGCCGCCTCCAAGATACTTGTTATCTAAGCAACAATCATTGTGGATTGCAACACCTATGAGTCAAAGTACGATAGAGCTTGAACAGGATGCGCTTCCAAACTGGGTTATTCTTTCCACGACTAGTATGGATTATAATATGTGGGAGATCAATGGAAGTCAGGGGACGATGTACTATGAAAATTATTCAACCTCCCAAGATCTGCAGGCTGTGGAGGAACAACTGGGTGAAGATTGTGTTAAATTTTTGAATGCAAGCGTGGTCCCATATGGCCCCGGAAATCCAGCGGCATACATAACAGGAATGACCTGCGTTCCACTTGGCACAAAGAACGGGTATCCGATTTTTATAAGTTTGAACACTCAGTCTTGCTCTTCTGTTGCGAATGGCTGTAATTATGATCCTATTGTCTTTTTTCACGGGTCCCCGGCAAAGATACTTACCCAGTTTTGCAGCTATAACAAAGGACCTTCAATTGTCTGTTCAATTACGATAAAGTGAGGCAGAAGAAATGGAAGTGCTTTCGTATATTTTGATGGTTGTGATGATGGCCATAATCTTTATTTTTATCTTGAATGTTTTTTCCTCCTTTATCAAGTCTCTTTCATCCGAAAACTATTATTCGCAGCTTATGTCGATGATAAGCGAGGCGTGCGTTTCTCCCCAAACTTCGACAAGTCTTCAGTTTCAATCACCGGAAGCAGTGATCTATCAGGTGTACGACGACAGTCGATGTAATAGTACTGTCTTAAACCCAGCTCAGGCGGAAGGATTTTTCAATTCTCAGACTCCATACAACAGTACAATTATGGCGGGGAAATACCTTCTATGCTACGGACGAGCAAAATCGGGCACGAACTATGCTTCATATACAAGTCAGACGTTCACAACTCCGCCGTCCTACGCTTTTGATCCGGAAAATTCAGTGGTAGATACAAACGATCAGCCAGGCACATATTATTTTGAATCTTTTAATCCGCTATCAGGTTCCCCGCTGATGACAATATCCTCTCTTCCGATAGAGCAGTTTTCTCTCAGTGGCAGCGTGACTGGGTCGGCTCAGTTGCAATTGTCATTCTATAATGGGGGATCGGTCCCCTGTTATGTTTATCCTCCTGGCGGTGGGGTATACAGCGTCGGTGCAGGGAGATTTGAACTCACTGGATTTATCAATATGAGCAAGTATTGTGGTTATATTTCCAGTGCTCAGTTGAGAGTAACCGTTGGACAGACGACTAACAACTGGTTTAATATGACCTTTTCGGACTTGGTTTTCACGCCCAGTGGCTGGCAGGAAGCAGGCTTGGGAGGTCTTGGTGAATGCGCTCTTTTAGGCAATTCAATTTCCGGTGAAGCTGGCTATCCGCCTATAGAGAAAGGAACTTTGACATGCGAGCCTATAATGTGTGGAAATAGTAATTATTTCTTAACAGACGAGCTGGGGAACGTTTTGGATTCCATTTTCTTTGAGAAATACGACTTCTTTGAGATTGAGTCAGGCTCGGCAGGGGCACTTCAGATCATCAATCCAAATACAGAAAACATAGAAAAAAGTCCATGATCAACTTTTCTTTTTATGGTTTTGCCCATAATATAGAAGGAGAACACTGTTTATGAATATAGTTGTGAATATAATAGCGAAGGTTATGTTTATCAAATTTTGAGCGTGTGCGATCCCATATTCGAGAGGAAGTGTTGAAAGCACGGCCGCCCCTAATCCACGGGAAACCATTGATTGGATATCATGTATGTCAGACGATGCGATCCTTGATTTTATGAAGGTCAATCTGGTTCCTAAAAGTCTGATGAGCGCCAAAGCCACGCCGATCCCCATACCTATGATAAAATCATACCAATCTGAGAGAACTATCAATCCTCCAAGGTAAACAAAGAAGAAGGAGCTAACGATGAATGTGATCAGATAGTTGAAATCTTTGGATTCCTGGCTGAGTGTGAAAGAGCGATGGTGTCTATATCTCAGGGTCTTATAGATCATTTCTCCATTCGCTATTATCACTCCAAACGTAAGGGCAGAGAGAGGTCCACTTCCACCGAAGTATTGGACTAGAATATAAATTATAAAAACGAGTGATAGGGACGCGACATATGAGAACTCATATTGCTTGTCCTGAAGATAACTCATGACAGGTATCCATGCCAAACCAAGGACGGCCCCAAGAACGATTCCTATGGAAAAGGATGACAATATCGTTGAAACAGCAGAAACCACGGAAAAATAGGAGAGGGTTATTATGCTTATGATCGCAAGTGTCAGGACTATCCCAAGCGGGTCTGTTAATGTAGCCTCGAGGGTGACTATCATCCTCGTCTTCTGTTTCATTTTTATCTGTCTTGATATCACAGGTATGACTGCAACACTGGTGCCACCAATTATGAAACCGAACAGAAGTGAAACAATGAATGAATAGCCTAAAAACATCATTATCACGGTGGTGATCGCTGCTGATAAGACAAAGTTTACTATAGCGAGAAGCGTAGATATAGGAAGAAGCCTGAGGGATTTGAATATATCCAGTCTTAACCCAGCATCGAAAAGCACCACTGTAAGCACAACCGTGCTGACCAGTGGACTGAGGTTGAGCAGCAGCTCTCTTGGGACAAGGTCCAATACCGGACCGAGTATTATTCCAAAGGTAACAAGCCAGATTATCGAAGGTACTCTTGTTTTCTTAGCGAGGGTGTTTCCGATGAAGCCTATCAACAATATTCCTGCGCTTCCAAGGATCATCAGGATAACCGATGTTTCACTTAGCATATCTAATAATCAAAAATTGTGTGAATATAACCTTTTTTATAACTATATTTGTTTTCTTTTTTCTTGTTTCATTTCATCCTGTGGTCTAAAGTGGTAGATTTTTTCCACTTATGCTTTTATAAATAGAAGGCCTGATTAATTTTAGTAAATGAAGAGGTGAAAAGTATGGCGAAGGTAACGGTGACCATCTGCGATGTTTGCAAGCAAAGGATCGCTACAAGGGTTTGCCCCGTATGCGGAAGAGATCTATGTGAGGCCGATACAAAGGTGTTTTCGGTTGACATAGGACTGAGGTTTGGTCCGAGATTCGAGATATACACAGGATACATGTGCGAGGATGACTACAGAAAGCTTGAGGCAAACCTTGGAAAGGTTCTTTCTGGTATCAGCGAGGTCATAAAACCGCAGATAGAAGACGTGATAAAGAAAAGCACACAAGAATCGCAGCAGTGAAATCCCTGCGTAGCTCAATGGTAGAGCGACCGGCTGTAGATAACAAAGTGCTCATTTGAGTGCAATGATGGATATCAGCGGTCACCGGTAGGTTGCGGGTTCGACTCCGGCCGCAGGGAACTTTTTTTCAGTCCGTTATAAAGATAAAGGAGGCTTTTTCCTTGTCGTCAAGTATACAGAAGCCGAATCTTTCGAACTGTATTATTTCCCCCTGCTTTAGGTCTTTAACGTTTATCTCTGCAAGCCCATGTATCGTCGATAAACTGTCTGGATTGAATTCATTTCCTATCATCAAGCTTCCGACCTTTGTTATCGATACTTCCATGCTTTCCCTCTGGGGGATCCATTGGATGATCTTTTCGTCCCCTCTTTTCTGCTGAGAAAACATCGACGCGTAAATGCTATCATCGTACTTTTTATCTATTCTAATGGTGTATAGATCCTTCAATCTAACGAAACTCCCCTCTTTCATAATGTCCGCATCCCTTTTAGGGATGAAAAAGTTACCGTCCACTTCCAGCGTCCTTTCGCCAAGATCTTCAGACGGGTGATTTTTCAGCTTCACAATCATCGTCGGGCTTCCCGTTACAACCAATCTAACCGGAGATTCAACGAAAAAGAGTCTTTTGGATGTCGGATCTATAATTCTCCTGTTCATCGTCATGAGAAAATCCCAGGAATAAACATGTTCCGCTGAGGAGTATCTTGCCCTTCTTGCGAACTCATATATCGCCTGCGGCTGTATTCCTCTGCGTCTTATCGCCGTGATCGTAGGCAACCTTATGTCGTTCCAGTCCTTTATATATCCTTTTTCAATCAATTCCCTTATCTTTCTTTTGGAGAATGGAGTTCCCTCAAAATTGTAACGTGAAAACTGTACTATCGTTGGTTTTCTGAAGCCCATGATCTTTCTCAGAGCTTCCTGGAGACTCGTTCTGAACTCATTACTTCTCAGTATGTGCGTTACATCACAGATCTCGTCCTCTATGACACTTGCAAAGTCATATAGAGGCCAGAGTTTATAGGGCTTGTATTTTGTGTCGATTATCCTGAGCAGGGATGGATCCCTGAGCGAAAAATCTATGCTTTTCATGTCCCCTTTTAATCTTATCACAGCCTTTCCTGGAGCTATCTTCCCCTCCTTTGCCTCCTCAAAGCGCCTCAGGTTGTATTCAAGTGAATTTCCTCTACACTTGCATTCTATCCCCTTGGACCTGTTTGTCTTTATTGTTTCAGGATCACACTCACAGACGTACGCATTCCCCTGTCTGATCAGTTTTTCAGCGTAATCATAGATCTTCTCCATGTCATCGCTGACCTTCTTTTCCTCATCCCATTTTATGCCGAGCCACGAATAACCTGAACGGAAGCTATCAAAGAATTCCTCTTTGACTCTGTTTGGATTTGTGTCCTCAAACCTCAGCCAGAGCTTTCCATTGTATTTCTGTTTATACAGGTAATTTATCATCCCAGCTATTGCGTGTCCGAGGTGCATGTATCCTGATGGTTCGGGAGGGAGGCGAAGAACGACTTTCTTTTCTGTATTTGGTAGGGGCCTCAGGTCCGTGTCCTCCTTCTTTTCAGTTATCTTGACGTCCTTAATGAGCTCGTCTATTTCCTGCTTGCTCATTGAGTTTATCTTCTTGACGGCCCTAAGCACCAATTCCTTGGTCTTTGTCATGTCTTGAAGCGAGGATTTGTCCTCCCCTATCACTTTGGAGAGCACCGCCCCGAAGTCGGCTTTATATCCATGTTTGGCTGCATTCAAAGCCGCTATCTCTTCTATCTTTTTTTCTTCCATTCAAACACCGTTTTTTGGACAGACGTCCTTGATCAGGCACTCTTCACATAAAGGCCGTGTGGAGTGGCATACTGTATGTCCATGATTCTTCAGTACGTAAGCTATGTTTGACCAGTACTTTTTGTCGACGAGCCTCATCAGATCCTTTTCTATATCGTCCTGCTTTTTCTTGTCACTAAGGCCAATTCTGTAGGATAATTTGATAACCCACGTGTCCACAGGTATTCCTTCTACAATGTTGAAGGCATTTATGAGGATCGTGTTGGCGGTCTTCCTTCCAACGCCAGGAAGAGATAGTAGATCTTCCATTCTATTTGGTACCTTCCCTCCATACTTTTCTTCGATGATCTTGCATGCCTTTATGATATTCTTCGCTTTATTCTCAGCGAAGGTTACCGAATTAATGTAGTTTAAAAGTTCCTTCTCGTCAGCATCTGCAAAGTCCCTGCAACTTTTGTATTTTGAGAAGAGCTTTGGCGTCAGAGAATTTACAACCACGTCCCTTGTTTGTGCGGATAGTATGGCAGCGACGAGCAATTCGACAGGCGTTGAAAAGTTTAGGTAGTAATGTGAATCTTTATATTTATTTTCCAACCTTTCTATCACCATTTTGGCGTCCTTTTCACTCAAAAGCCTGAATTTTCCCATGCGATGAGAAAGGAATTCGCAGAATTTATTCCTTTTTACGCGATACTTTCAATAAGGTATCATTTCCCTGTATGCATCTAGGATGAACCGGTTGTTTTTGTCGACAGGAAATGAATCGGTTATGCCCTTGACAATCCTCTCTTTATCCAATTTCTTTGAGCAGACAATTATGTTATTACCGATCAAATGAGTACTAACTAGCTTATATACACCAAAGTATTTCCTGAGCTTCGATATATAGTTATTCAGTCTTATCAAGTCCCTTATTCCAAGGGCATAGTTGACGGCCAGGATCCCCTCTTCCTTAAGTGCAGAGTGCGAATCTTGGATGAAGGACTCATCCAAAAACTCTTTTGGTATAGTATCTTTTATATAAGCATCAAGCACGATCACATCAAATTTATTGTGGCTTTCATGGACAAATTTAATCCCGTCGGCATTGATTATACCGAATTTTATACTTGGAAGGAATTTTCTTGCAAGCTCTATCGTGTACTTATCTATTTCAACGACACTGATCTTCGCCTTGTTTTTGTATATCTCCTGCATCTGAAAAGGTATCGTTCCCCCTCCTAGACCTATTATGAGTACTGAGGGGTTTTCATACAGGCTTGGCAGGGGAAGAAAGAAATCCCAGTAGGAGCCGGTGTATAAACCTTCTTTGTATATTCTTGAATAAACTATCGATCCGTACCTGAACTCCTTTTGTTTTTCATAGTCAATGATCTCGGGTTTTTTGTTTTTTGCACCAAAAAGGTTAAATAGCATTTATTTATGAATTCAGCAAAAGTATTTATATCAAGTTAATTCATAGTATTGACTGAAGTAAAGTGGTTAAATAAGAGGTGTAGGGGATGCCATTAGCATTTAGCGAGGATTATATAGCCAAATTGAGGCGGCTTTTCGGTCTCAACATGTACGAGACTAAGCTTTGGCTGGCTTTACTGACCCAGGGAAGCAGCTCAACAGCGAGGATCAGTGAGATAGCTGACATTCCGAAGTCCCGTGCTTACGATACTTTAACATCTCTTGAGAATGCCGGTTTTGTCGTTAGGCAATTAGGCAAGCCGATAACGTACAAATGTGTTCCGCCAACAGAATTGATCGATAAATTGATTCAGAAGGCTGAGCAAGATCTTGTCATGAAGAAAGAGAAATATGAGAAGCTGAGGAATAGCGAGGTCATTGAGGATCTAAATAAGCTCTACGTTAAGGGGATACCTTATGTGAAGGAGGATGAGATAGCGACCTCCTATCAGGGAAGTGAACCTGCTTTCTTTAGGATAAAGAATGAGATAAAGTCTGCTAAGGACGAAATAGTTATCGTCAGCACACAATCGGCCTTGATGCATACCTTGAGGGAACTGGAGAGAGCTCTGAAGGAGGCGAAGAGCAGCGGGGTAAATGTGAAGATACATGCTCCACTTCAGGAGTTGAAGCAGGAGCTGATGGACGAGATCTCAAAATTGGGTAAATTCACGAACCTAGATTTGGAGTTAGGAAGGTTCATAATCATCGACAACAACACCGTCTTTCTTTTCACTCAAAACGACAAGGAAATACATCCGAGCAATGAGATCGTTATCCACCTCAGAGGGAAGTACATAGCGGACAGGTTCAAGCAGATGGTCAGTGCGCATTCTAAGCAGTGAACCTTTGAATCTGTTTCAGTTCATTTATTCTCGTCTTAGCCGATCCTCTCACAGGAAAGTGCATGACGAAGACTTTGGATGACATGATGTTTTTCTGCCATCCATAATGCACCTTTTTCTCTCCAGTGTATGTCCGAAAAGTCACCTTTCCGACGAAGCAAACAACCTTAGGGTGATATTTTATGATAACCTCGTTAAGTCTCCTCACCCCTTTCCTTATCTCCTCTTCATCCAGGTTGACTGCCTGTCTTGTCGGTGTATCGACGATGTTTATTATATTCAAATTGTATTTCTGCATGAACCTTTCATCGTAGAATCTTCTTAGTTCATTATCATCTCTTAAGGTTTCCATTTTTTCATCAATCAACCCCGCTCTGCTGAGAAGATACCAAAACATTTTGTTGTTTGAAAAAGGGACACCTCGTCGATACGACCCAAAGTGCGGATTTATTCCGACGAATAAGATCCTCGCGCCATCCGATAGCTTATAATTTATCATAGTTCAGAGTTGCCTCCTTTGATAGGTAATATCCTCCTTCTTGTAAATTTGTTCTTGTCTATTTTTAAGGTAAAAATTCGCCACATTTATCAAGTGTGAGCTGGAAAACCCACGCTCTTTAGAGGTGGGATGAAAGCGAACCTAAAAGCATAAATAATAAAGGAGATAAAATAATGATAGAAGCGCGACTAAACGTCATGAGGAATATTAGCCTTCCAATAGGGGCCGGAAGCCCATGAATTCATTCAGGGGAGGATGTCACTTGCCTACTTTGCATAAAGTATTTATATTATAATAAATCATTACTTTTCCATGGTTATAAATAAAAGCGGAGATGGCTATTCAGAATTAGAGGCTATAATAAATAAGCTTGAAGGACATGCGTTGTTTTTGGATGGAGGTCTCGATTTTTATTTAACTAGATCAAGGCTTTATCCCACAAAGGACCGTCTTCTTTCCGATCCAGATCGTAAAATCACAGGGCGGGAAATATGGCCGATACGAGTCATCACATCAACAAGCTGGCTTCCCAGGTCAATAAATGATGCTATTAAAACGCTTTATGATAATGGCCCCAAGATTTTTAATGATAGGAATGAAATCCTTTATGTTTTTAATGCGGAGAATCTTAAGGAAAACAACCCAAGGAATAGTGTCGTTCTTATACCTCCAAAAATTACATACTTCCTGACGAATGGAAAGGGCAACTATCTCTTAGATTCGGTCACCATCGATCTTTTGAATGATCAACAGCATCTTAATGCCTTAAGTTATCTTTTCGATTTGATGCGCTATCTGAACAGTTTAGATGATACTTATCCCACGCTGGCATTCAATCGAATGAATAAAAAAGATCTGAATTTTCCTCCTCCTTCTGAGAGAGAACCGTACCCTGGGATGATAAATACACCTCTTGCTCTTTTCGTCTAAAAGTATAAAAATAAAGACTTTGAATTAGAGTAGATGGATTTTCCAAACATAAG
>JAGDXV010000030.1 GCA_023261805.1 Candidatus Parvarchaeota archaeon
AAAAAACTTCAGTTCTACAAGTATTAGGGGTTATGTGCTAAACCCAAAAAAACGCTAAAAATCGCCTATTTTATATTTTGGTAATAGAACCATTCTTTCCAACATTCAGTTGGACCTGACCTCGAAATGGCTTAGTGTAGCCGCCAGTGATCTGTACTTTATCACCGACTTGAACCATTTCTATCTGCTTCCCCCACAAGGAAAGTTGTATCTCACCGCTATCATCTTTGATCTTAGCGGTAGCAACCCGGTTTGTACCAAACCTGGTAGATATCTCCTTAGGGGCAGAGATCTCTGTTATTTCACCAGTGACCTCCACATCATTCATTCCATCCGTAATTTCACTTATTTTCATACTTTTAAACTCCGATGTCAAACGTGAAATCCATAGAATTCACATTTAACAACGTATATCTTTTGTTTCTGATCCTATTTAAATCTTGCCTTTTTGGGTAAAAAGGGTTTTTAATAGCTGAAAATGAATAGTTTGATATGCACAAAATGAGGATCGCCTTCTTTACTGATTCTTACTACCCAGCGGTGGATGGGGTAGTAAGCTATATTAATTTAGTGAGAGAGGAGCTTGAAAGGAGAGGCCACGAGGTCTACATTTTTGCTGCAGGAAACGAAAAAACACAGAAATTGGTTGAGAAAGATAAGAAGCTTTTCGTTTTTAGGGGCATACCTTTTCCATTATACAAACAGTATACTATATCAATAAGTCCTCTTATGGGGAGAAAGATCAGGGAGATAGAACCAGATCTCATCCACGCCCAAACACCAGCATTTATGGGGATCATGGCACTTATTGCAAGTAAATGGTATAGCAAACCGTTCATAAGTACATTCCATACCTTAATAAATTCAGAGGAGCTAATCAGAGGTTTTGTAAAAAATGAGATAATAACGAGCGCTTCAAAAACATTGATAGATAATTATATACGATGGTTTTATTCTGTCAGTGGAACGGTGATAGTTCCAAGTGAAAGCTCCCGTTCTGTTCTCTTAAGCATGGGAATCAACAATATATATGTTATTCCAAACGGAATAAAGATTGGAAAAAGAATAAGAAAATCGTATGCCAGGCAAATCATCGGAATAAAAAGGAATGAGAAAGTGATCCTGTATCTTGGTAGAATATCTCACGAGAAGAACCTTGACCTTCTATTGTCTGTAGCTGACAGACTTGAAAAGAACGACATAATGATAATTATCGCTGGGGATGGCCCTTATTTGGACAAGCTTAAGCATGAAACAAGACTTTTAAGACTATCAAATGTCAAATTCACAGGGTTCGTGCCAGAGGAGAAAAAAGCTCTTTACTATTCCGCGGCTGATCTTTTCATAAATCCATCCAATTTCGAGACATTCAGTATCGTAGATCTTGAGGCAATGTCGAATGGCCTTCCGATATTAGTTCCTAGCGGGACCGCACAAGAAGAATATCTGAGAAGCGGAAAGTGTGGAGAAGCTTTCAGGAAAAACGATGGTTTGGATTTATATGAAAAGGTCCTTTACATGATTGAGAACACCGAAGAATACACTCCTTTCAATTGCGCAAAAAAATATTCGGTGGAGAAATCCGTATCCAAATTGATGAAGGTTTATGAATCACTCTTAAAGCGGAAATAATTAATCCCAAAGTTGACTGATATCCTTGTCCTTGAAAAGTATCTCTTGAAGTTCCTTTGCCATGACTTCATCATTTCTTCTTATCCATTCTAGCAGTAGGGATGCATGCTCTTTCTCATCGTCTCTATTATGGGACAAGACCTCTTTTAGTGTTTTGTTTTTTGTAGCACTGATCCTTTCATCGTACCACATCATCGCTTGTATCTCCTCAACCAGCGACTGCCTTGCTCTGTTGAGATCCTTTGTCTTCTCATCCACATTTTCCTCGTACATGAACATCACCTCCTTTTCTTATCTTCGTCCCAAAATAAAAGACTTCATTCAAAGCTTTTTAATCTCTAGTTTCTTTCATTGAAATGTGAAAGTATTCGTAGGTACATCTGGATGGATGTATTCCTGGAATTCCGGCCATAACCTTGATTGGTACGCCTCTGAAACCAAGCTTAATGCCGTTGAACTCAATGCAAGCTTCTACAGGTTTCCATTTCCGTCCCAGGTTAAGCACTGGTCGAAGGCTGGAAAGGATCTTTCCTGGTCAATAAAAGTAAATAGGAGCATCACTCATCTATACAAATTGAGCAAGAATTCTTACCAGACTTTCCAAAGATTTCAGGATCTTTTCTCCCCACTTGAACAGAGCATAGACAACTACCTTTTTCAGCTTCCGCCGGGATTTTTATCTAGTAATAAAGAAAAAGTACTTAATCTGGTAGAAAAATTTAATCTTTTTGACAAAGCAGTCATAGAACCAAGGGATATCTCCTGGTTCGATGAAGAAACACAGAGATTTTTCAGAGATAACAAATTATCGATGGTTAGCATCGATGCTCCGATAGGACAATTCATCGTCAAAACAACCAACAAAATTTATCTACGTATGCATGGAAGAACCAATTGGTATTCATATGATTACTCCTCCGATGAGCTGTCCTCACTCAAAAGAAGAATAATCAAGCTAAAACCAGAATATGTTTATATATTTTTTAACAACAACCACGACATGCTTAACAACGCAGTGAAAATGAAATCACTTTTTTGATTCTTCCTTGATTATAAAGGCATTGAATCTGTAAAGCTTTGCCTGAGGGTTCTTCCATTCACCGACAGGCAACCCTGCCTTTAGACACAATTCATCCAGAAACTTTTCTGGATCTTTGATTTCTTCCCAGACCTGCGGAAGAAAAAGACCGGAGGAAAAGCCCTCCTCAATGATCAATCCGTCTACACCTGGCCTTATTATGTTCAAATAGTCTCTTGGATCTTTAGTACTTATCGGCTCGGGTTTTGTGAGTATTGAGATTTCTATAGATATTTTGTCCAGCTCATCCTCCCTCAATGGTTCAAACCTTGGATCCTGTGTTGCGGAGACAGCAGATTCGCATATGGCGTCAATAAGGTCCATCTCTGGATATGGTACCCCTATACAGCCTCGGAGCTCAGAATTCTCGTTTATTGTCACAAATACCCCTCTCTTCATACGCAATTCTTC
>JAGDXV010000001.1 GCA_023261805.1 Candidatus Parvarchaeota archaeon
TTAAATTGAAAATTTAGAAGAGATAGAAATAAATAGTATACTAAATATAGTAAAAAGGTATGGCAGAGAAGTTTTGTGTATCATGCGGAAGAAATATCCTTGCAATCAAGGATTCAGTTGTGTTTAAATGTCCAAACTGCGGATCGGAGATAGTAAGGTGCGGAATTTGCAGGAACAAGGTTGTGAAATACACCTGCCCGGTTTGTGGCTTTTCGGGGCCTTGAATATGGTAAAGCTAGTAGTGAACATTAAGGCGCTTCCGAAGGATGTTTCTATGGACATGAACAAGCTATCGGACAGCATAAAAGATTTTTTGTCAAACTATGGTGTTGTCTACAAAAGAGAAATTCAGCCTCTTGCTTTTGGATTAAGTGTCATACTTGTCACTTTGATAATTGACGAATCTCTCGGTACGAATGTACTGGAAGAGGACTTCAAAGAGTTTAAGGATGCGGAGTTTACAATAACTGATATTTCTAGGATCGTCGACTTTGGATGAGTTCTGAGAGTCTGCGCCTGAAGGTTTCCTCATATTCTTTGTTTATAACTGCGCCAACAGCCTTGTCGTGTCCACCCCCTTCTCCTCCTATTTCAGAGATGATCCTTTTCACAATATCATTCAGGTTTACATTGACTCCATTGGCTCTGATGTTGAACCTTTTGCTGTCGTCTCCTATGTCCTTTCCTATAACTATCACCTTTCCGAAATATCTTGGATCCAATCCAAGTATTGTTGCGATAGTGGATGAATACTTACTATACTTTTTAGGTACATCAAAGAAAAAAATATCCCCATTAACTTCGCTTTTTTTGTCAAAGTCCTGAAGCAGCCTTTCTATTCTGCCGTTGACTTTCTCGTACACTCTCTTAATTTCTTCATTGTTTATCAGTTCGTCGATAGTCTTGGTCTTGAGCAATACAGCTAAGGCCTTCTTTGCTCCCTCCTTGTTGTATTCCACTGTCAATGAATTTATCATGTTTGCAGCCTCTCCGAACCTGCTTCTCATGGAGAAAGGATCATCTTCATTGAGTTTAATTCCATATTTTTCCGCAGTTTTTCTTATAAAGGATGCCTGACTTTTTCCCCCCGCGTCGCTCACTACACCAACCGCAGCCATCCAGTCATATTCCCTGACTTCATTTTCAAAGAGAAGATAAGTTATTAGAGAAGCAGGCGTGTATGTGTAGTTGCCCCACATCTTTGGATTAACGTAAACAAACTGTGAGCTGTTTTCTATGAGGGCATGGTGATCTATTATGCATAGGCCTTTGTTCATCAACTGGGAATAGACACGCGCAGGGAGGCTAACATCTAAGAACATATATGCTCCTTCTTTGAAATTTATTTGATCAAAATCTTCATAGTTTATTGGTTCGCTTTCTATGTCGCTCGAAAAGAGGGTTTTTATCCCCTTTATAGCTAGCGCGGCGCTAACTATTCCATCGCAATCCAGATGGTAAAATAGTGAGATCTTTTGGTGTTTCCCTAAGAATTCTATTATCTTCTTTCTGCTCTTCTCAATATTTCCTTGAATCACAAATCAGATCTCCTCAAAGCCGCAGTATTTTGTCAGGACTTTTGGTATTTTTATAGTGCCATCATGCTCCTGATAGTACTCCATTATTGCAAGTATCGCCCTTTCAACCGCTATTCCGGTGGAATCTACAGTATGAGCATAATATTTCTTCCCTTCTTTATCTACTATTTTTATGTTGGATCTCCTGCTTATCCAGTCCGTACAGTTATCGAATGACCCAACTTCTCTGTATTTTTTCTGTGTGTAAATGTAGGCTTCGATATCAAATTGTCTTGTGTCCCTTATTCCCATGTCCCCAGAGCAAACCCTCACAACGTGGTAAGGTATGCCAAGCTCCTGCCACATTTCCTCCGTATTCTGTAGGAATTCTTCCTGTATCTTGTTTGATTCATCTGGTTTACATATCGCTATCTGCTCTGTTTGGTAGAACTGGTGAACTCTGAAGATTCCCTTTGTATCTTTTCCGTGGGCTCCCGCTTCCTTTCTGAAGGCTGCGCTGAGTCCCGCTAATTTTATCGGCAATTCTTCTTCTTTCAGAGTTTTATCTGAGAACATTGCGATTAGAGGGTGCTCTGTAGTCGATATAAGGTACCTCTCATTTTCTCCAGTATCCTCAATTCCTGTTACTTTATAGAGTGCATCATCAAATGTCGCCATAGGTACCAGTCCAGCGTATACCTCTTTTTTGAGCATCAAAGGAGGTATAACAATTTTCAAGCCCTTGCTTGCTAACTTGTTTAACGAATAGAGTTCAAGGGCAACCTGGAGCTGGGCAATCTTCCCCTTAAGGTAAAAGAACCTGCTTCCGGTGACATTTGCTGCCGTATCAACATCGATCAAATCTCTTTTAATGCCGAGGTCTATGTGACTTTTCACCTCAAAATCCTTTTCTTTGATTTCACCTACTTTTTTGATCTCCACGTTATCTGCATCGGTTTTTCCTATCGGCGTTTCCTTATCCAGAAGGTTTGGCAATGAGAAAAATAACTCGTCGGCCTCTTTGCTTAACTTTTCATATTCTTTTTCTAATTCTGATATCCTTTCCTTGATTTTTTTCCCTTTTTCTCTGGTGTTTTCATCCTGTTGTTTGAAATTTTTGCTTATCTCGTTTCTTTCGTGTCTTAATTTTTCAGTCTCGCTCATTATGTCTTTCATCTTGTCATAGTTTTCAATTATTTTATTTACGACCGTCTCGTCCATTCCCCTGTTTTTGAGGGAATAGATGAAAGCGTCTCTATTCTCTTTAACATATTTTAGATCAAACATAGTATTATCCAGTAATTTTGCATATTTAAATTTCCGTGTAATAGATTATTTTGGGCTCGTGGTCTAGTAGCTATGACGTTCGCTTGACGTGCGAAAGATCAAG
>JAGDXV010000025.1 GCA_023261805.1 Candidatus Parvarchaeota archaeon
GCGTTTTTTTGGGTTTAGCACATAACCCCTAATACTTGTAGAACTGAAGTTTTTTTGTTTTTTTGATAATCCTTTTTGATCTAAAAGTCCAAAAAGAAAACCCCCAAAAGAATCCTTTACTTAAGAAGGCTTTTGGCGTTTATCAGGTAATTGGTAAGTATAGTTGTCAGGATTATGATGTCCAATGACAGCATTATTCCTTCAACAACTGCAAACCCAGCCGGCAACGCCATTGCTATAAGACCAAAGACTAAAGATATAACCAGTGATATTACTAACAAAGGTATGAGAAGTGTTCCGAAAACGAACCAGAATTTGCCTTTAGTGATATTAAATGATGATTCTATTGAGGTTATTGGATCCTGATTGTATCCGGCTGCATATATCTGTGCAAAAATCACCCTCACTGCGATATACAACGCAAATAAAGATGCAAGTACAGAGATTATTATACCCAGAGCTGAATTTATACTAGCCATCAATGAAAAGCCATAAAAGATTGTAAGCATGATTGGTAATTCGATAAATAGACCAAGAACCACTGACATTGCAAGTAGATTGATATAACTTCTCACAGGTAAATTCAATTTCTTAGACATGACTGCTCTGATCACAAGGACTTCTAACAAAGCTACTGCAAAGAAGATTAATAGGTATGCGATTGAAAAGGAGGTAAGTGAAGAAGCCATATTCATCCATGAGCCAAAGTTACTTAAAATGCTACTCATTGTAGGATATGAACTTACCGCCGAGGTCGATGAAACCCAAGGATTACTACCAGATGAACTCATCATACTGGAAAGCGCTGAAGCATTCCAGACGGGCAATGAACTAATCACGCCTACCCCATGCTGTATGGAAGAGTACAATAAGGAGAAAATAATTATGCCGACCAAAAATATGATCAATGAGTCACGACTAACAAAATAGCTGAAAGATTCGCGGTATACATCACCAAGCGACATCTTCGATCGTGATCTTTGCATTCTTATTTAACGAAGTCTGTATTTAAATACTTTTAACTGAAAGAGAAGATCAATACTTATGATTGAAGAAGATCTTTCACTAGTGCTTTAGTTTTCTCCTTCATCAAGAAGGCCTTCTCAACGCAAAAGTCCACCTCCTCGAGCGTGAAGAAGCCATCCCCTCCTTTTTGAATGGAATTAACTGCATTGCTTACACCTACTGTCAGCCTTGCGTCAGAAACATTCTCTTCCAGCTGATTTGGATCAAAGAAAATTTTGTTCTCAATCTTAACAAATGTCGAGCTGAAAGGAATTTTATCACGATCGATGGGAAGAGCAAGCTCGGTTTCGCTTCCTTCTACCTTGTACTTTGTTGTCAATAGTGCAGCTATAGCTGCAAGGTTCGCAGCGTCCAGTAGATTTCCGTCATTGTTTATAGCATACAGATCTATGTAGACAAACAGAGATTTTACCCCGGGCTCGATAGCAAGTTTTTTCATATCTATCATTTTTGATTCACGTATTGCCCTGTCTGTAACCCTGCCAACCTCAACAGAGTAAAGTATCTTGTCGGCTACAGGATAGTTTGATGCAAGATCTGAGGCCTCAAAATTAACGACAAGAGAGCCTTCGTCCGGTTTGTCGGGGTAAGGGACACCTGGCAGAACCTTGACACCTGCTATCACCCGCGTATTGCCAAGAGATATGGATGCCGATCCATCCGCATGATTTATTATTCCTGTCTTGATATTTACCTCTCTTCTATCGAGATAACCCCTCTCGTCGAGCCTCAAGCCTTTCTTAGCAAGTTCTTTCAGATAAACGTAGTTCTCTAAAGCCATTTTTCCTCCATCGCCGCCTTGAGTTCATCAGCTATGTTCTCGCCTATCTCGTGGTTGTTTATCATAAGATTTAATCTGTTTTCATTGATCCTTTCTATTTTATCGTCCCTTTTTCTTATAGAAACATCGAATTCCACGACTTTTGCAAACTTAGAGAAAATTTCCGGCTTTAATGTTAAAAGACGTTGTTTATCAGAACCTTCCTCGATCTCAATATAATTTTTAGATGTATCCACCTTATAGGTCCTTTCACCGAAGCTATTTCTAGATACCATTTCCAGATATTCAACGGAATCATCTGAACCGGTTTTCATGCTCTTGCACATGCCCTCGATCTTATATGTTGTTCCATTGAGCCTCGTGAAAATTATTTTATAGGGTCTGTTTTCAACCGGTCCGTATCTGAGTAAGGTACTGCTTAATTTATCCTTAAGATGCTTTTCATCCACCTTATCTAGAAGCTCCTCCGCAAAATCCGTCAGAATTGCGTACCCTGCAGACTTAAGTTGGTGATGCCCGCTTATTGTTGGCATCACGCTCTTTCTTATATCATCCAAGCGCTTCTTGTCTTCCCTATCGAAAAGCACGAAATACTTGTCTATTCCTTCGTAAAGAACGCAAGGTTCGTTCACCTGCTCGAATTTAGTTGAGATGTTTTTTTCGCTTTCCAATAGTGCAGAAAGTTCGTCTTTCAAAGCGGCTTCATCCTTGTTCTCTGCCCCTTGGATCCAAAGAATTCCCCAGTCCTTAAGGTTGAAGTTTTTGGCTATATCATAGAGCTTGGTCCTGCTATCCTTTGATCTTATTCCCCTACTCATCTTTGTAAAACCGTTCTTTATTATCACCAGGTCTTTTCCAAAGAGACGTAACTGTGTCGAAAGCATTATCTTTCCACTGTAAGTACCCTTTGATTGAACCATAACTTTTGTCCCAGGCTTGACATAACCCCAGAAATCCTTGAGACTAAGCACTCCCTCCATTCCATTTCCTAAATCGATGGAGATTGTCTGACTTTGCTGGTCAGCAGACTTGATTATTCCACAGTATATCCTGCCCATGTCTTCACGATAAAACACGCTGTTCTTACATGTCTCCTTTATGTGATCTGCTATCTTTTCTGATCCCTCTCCATAGATGTAAATCCCATCTTTTGTTTCGAGATCATCTATAGTGATCGTCGGTTCCGAGTTGTCTTCTATTTTAAGTGTCTGTTTCAGCGCATCAGTAGGCTGAGTTATCTCAACCCCCTTATCCAAAAGCAATTTTGTTATGGCTGTCGAATAAATTCCTCTGACTCTAACTTTCATAAAAACCTCCTTTTGAGGGCATTCTTTTCGATCTCATAGATCTCCTGAGCCCCCTTCCTGCCCAATTCTATGGCCTTTTTCAGGTCCTCCCTGCTGATATTTCCATCAAGTTGAAGGAGAACGATCTCGCCTTTTGATTGCAGGAATGCTATGGGTATGTCTGTTGTTCCTCCCTCATAGTCCTCTTCCTCTTTTGTAAGGTCAAGAACTATCGAATCTCCCACTTTTCCAACCGCAACGGCGGCGACGAGATCGCGCATCGGCAGACCCGCATCAGCACAGGCCATAGATGCAGCGGTCAAGCTTGCACAACGTGTGCCGGCATCCGCTTGCGTCACATAAACATAAACACTTATCATTGATTTTGGAAGATCTTCAACGAATATCGCTCTGTTCAATGCGCTTGTTATAACTTCACTTATCTCCATATCTCTTCTATCTATACCCGGTTTAGCCCTGTCCGGAACAGAAAATGGCATCATATCATATTTACAAACTATAGTTGCCTTGTCTGCATGTTCAAGGTGTCTTGGCTTAACTTCCTCCGGACCGTAAACAGCGGCTATGGCTTCTGTGTTTCCGATCTTAAATCTTGCGCTTCCTGCGGCATTTGGAACCACTCCGGTTTCTGCCTCTATCTTCCTAAGTTCATCAAATCTTCTCTTATCAAACCTTTCCTCGTACATATTCAAGCAGATTTTTCACCTTCTCAGTCAAACCTTGACTGTAATATTCTTTGTCTATTAATTTTATAGCTGAAGATGCAGCCGCCATCCCTGCCTCATCTCCATTCAGCCAGATGACACCATTGCTACCGACAAGTATCTCGCAATTCGTGTACTCCTTTATCATTTTGATCATCGAGCCCTCTTTTCCTATCACTCTGCCAGTTTTAACTGGATTGATCTTAACTATCATTCTAGGGGGGAGCTTACCATATCTTCCTCCACGGAAGGTGAGACTCAGTGATTTATCCTGTGAAACATGATAAACACGGGCATAAAGAATGTCGTCTATATCCATCAGAGTGGAGATGTCTTCAACCCGCCCTCTAGTATTGGCCTCCATTATCGAAAGCTTTGCAAAATAGGGTGCGTCTATATCGACAACCCAATAAGTATCGTTCACCTCAGCCACTCTTCCTATAACATCATCCCCTTCTTGAGGGACATATATTCCGCTTATAGGCACGACGCTTATATTATCACCATTCACTATCACGTTCCCAAAGTATTTCGAGAATATCTTTTTGTCTTCAGTGTACGTTCCATTTAATCCCCTTCCGCTGTCAGCAAGTAATTCTCCCGGCGTCACTATCGTATAGCTTTGATTGAATATCATATTACCTCCTTTATCACAATTTCGCCATGCGTTACACTCTTAAGCTTGCTCAGAACCCCCTCCTTGTCGCCTGGCTTCACTGAAAAGTCGGCACTTGCCTTGTCTTGACTAGTTGAAGAGGATTTGAGCGAAGCGAACCTCTTTATAGCTGAAAATACCTCGTTTGCGTATACCATAGGAAATTCAACATGATAATTAAGCTCCCCGACCTTTATCGGAAGGACCGATTTCAATTTTTCTATCAGCTCTTCAGTCTGCTGTTTCTCTGGCTTTCTGAGGTCAAAGTTATAGTGTATCTGTTCCAGCGCAAGCTCTATTCTTTTTCTTGGAACCGGCATGTTATTTGTTGAATCTATCACCGAGGCGGTGATCTGATCTATAATTCTGTTTTTAAGCGCGGCTGTTTCTTTGTTTCTGTATGCTGCACTTATCTGCACCTCTCCTTCCTTAATTATCTTCATTGCTATTTGCTGTACGTCCTCTGTATGGAAATATTGATCAAGATTGCCAGCGACTTCGCCTTTTCTTGCGTCTTTGAATATAGAATCAACAAGCAGAGCTTTCCTTATGTCATTTGACTGACCGTTCTTTATTTTCATGGCTTCATCACAATCCACCCAGATTTCAAAGTGTCTATCTTTTATCTGCAATCTAGCGATAACTTTGTCTACCATTCAACTTCAAAATTATAAGTAAGAAGCCAGATCCTTCTCCTCAAGCTTAGAGAAACCGTTTTGATCGATCAAAGCGGCCTCTACTCTCTCCGCTGTAAGTTTTATGCCGCCCGCTTTGAAGGCTCTCATCGCGAGCTTAAGCAGAGAGTCGCTATCAAGATTTTCCTTATAATTTTCCTCCAAAAATTTGTTTATTTCCTCCGATTTTTCACCGATGGCAACCCCCCTGTATCTGAAGAAGATGCCGCTCGGTTCAAGCATGAAAAGCATCGGCGTGCTGTCGCGCATTCCTGCGAAAAGAATGCTAACGCCGTATGGTCTTGCGCCTCCGTATTGAGTGAAGGCCTGCATCTCCGAGCCTATAGACTTCACAAGCAAAAGGATATCGACAGGCTGATTGTATGTTACACGATATTGCTGGGCCTCAACTTGCGCCTTCTCGACAAGCAACCTACCATCAGCTATCATTCCAGATATCGCTGCCCCAACATGATCATCAATCTTGAAAAGTTTCTCCACGCTTTCCGGTACTATCAACTTCTCAAACATCGGAAACCTTTTATCGGCTATCAGAAGCACAGAATCCTTTCCGACTAGGCCTATGGTTGCAGAACCCTGGGATACCGTCTTCCTTGCGTATTCCACCTGCAGGAGCCTTCCGTCTGGACTGAACAAAGTTATAGCTCTATCATAACCCATCATTTCACTTGTCGCTTGCTCCATATGTTATCATCTCACCCTTTATCTTTTTGAGTGAACCGCTGCTTCTCAGCGTCACTAAATTCGTGGCAGGAAAGAACCTACCGATCATCGATAAGATAAATATGACATCGTATTTATATTTATTACTTACGCTTATCACACCTAGTATACCATTGTTCTCCTTTCTATATAAATCTTTTATTACGTTTATATTTGCTTGTATAGCCAGTGTCTTATTCATTTTATTCACTGTTTCATAGATGATATTTGCAAATCTTTCAATTTCACTGATGCCACTTACGTATAATAAAATATATCTCTTCTTCTCACGCATAATTTCTTATTCTTTATCAAACACGCTTATCAAGTACAGGATGGCGGCTGTGACTACTATCGCAACCAAAGTCAATACATACACATTCACATTGATGTTCAGCATCGAATCGATCCAGTCATAGAATAGGGACACAAAACCTATAAAAAACACAGCCCCTATTATAGACCGCTCAAAGTACTTTTCAAGCGTATCTTCTTTCATAATAAATAACTATATTAACAAATTGATTCTTTTTAAGCCTTTTAATTTCACTTGAATTTGCCGGTATATACCTTACCCAGACCACCAGGAGAAAGGTTGAAAATCATCGTTTTTACGGCCGTCATCTCCTCTATACTGTATGCTATCCCTTCCTTTCCCTCACCTGAGGACTTGATCCCACCGAATGGGAAGAAGGCGGTCCCATGCGATGGAGCCGCATTAAGGGTGACATTGCCTGCCTGTATTCGCTTCATCACAGACCATGCTCGGTAGAAATTATTCGTGAAAACAGCCGAGTCAAGGCCATATTCCGAATCATTTGCAACATTGATAGCATCATTTTCATCTTTGACGTTTATTATTGTTACAACCGGACCGAACGTCTCTTCCCTTGCAATTATCGCATCTCTCGGTACATCAGCAAGTATCGTCGGCTCATAATATGCTTTGTTGAACTTTCCTCCTGCCAATATCTTCGCTCCTCTTTTTACAGCGTCCCTTACCATATCGTCGATTCTCTTTGCTGCGCTCTCGCTGATCACTGGACCCATCTTGACCTCTTTGTCCGCTACTGGATCTCCAAACTTGTAGTCAGACAAATGCCTCTTGACGGCATCTATGAAAGCATCTTTCACCTTTTCAACTACAAGTATTCTACTGACTGCATCGCATCTCTGACCGGCAAGTTCCAGGGATCCTTTAACGCATTCCCTGGCGGCCAAATCTATATCAGCGTCCTCCAAGATTATCGCCGGAGCCTTTCCGCCAAGCTCCAGGTGTACCTTCTTCAATCCAGCTATTGAGCTGATGTGCTTTCCCACCGCAGTACTGCCTGTGAAGCTTACCATATTTATCCCTGGATTCGAAACGAGGAAATCACCTATTTCAGATCCCGCCCCTGTCAGTACCTGGAAAACTCCATTTGGGACACCAACCTTTCTAAATATCTCTGAAACCATCAGAAAGGCTATTGGATCCGCCGATGGCGGCTTTATTATCACAGAGTTTGCAGCCAATAGAGCCGGTACAGCTTTGGATATGGATGTAAAGACAGGATAATTAAACGGAGAAATTCCCAGAACAACACCCATCGGTTCCCTTATGACCAAGGCAAACTTTTGTGTGGTATCACTGGCCCAATCGCCAGGAAGGTATTCTCCCATTATTTTTCTGAAGTCCTCCATGCTGAGTCTCATCCTTTCTATCAACGCATTTATCTCTCCCGAGGCCGAGGAATAAGCTTTGCCACTTTCAAGCATCAATGCCTTGATTATCTCCTCTTTATGAACAGAGATCTCCTCTCTGATCTTATTGATCATTTCTATTCTATCTATTCCAGCCATGTCTCTTATGCTGTTTTGACTTTTTCTTGCAACATCTATCGCTTCCTGAGCCTGCTCCTTGCTGACACTACCTATCTCGGCGATTTTCTCTCCATTCACAGGACTGATGAGATCTACAGAATCCTTAGTGCTGACCCATTTGCCATTTATCAGAACTTTGAATTTAGGAAATTCTCCCTTTTCATATATCTCAGAGAAAAATTCACTTAATTCTAATTTGTATCCCATAAACATCACCCTATATACACTGATTACTTTCTCTTGTATTTAATTCTTTCAACTGAAATCAGTCAACTCGAATCTGCCCCCGCTGGAGGTCGAATCCAGATCCCAGGCTTCGCAGGCCTGTGTTCTATCCAGTTAGACTACGGGAGCTTATCAATTATAATGACTTATAATCTTTTAAGCACGAATTCTTGGTATTATCAATCCGTCATTAAACAACCCTCTAAGGTCTTTAATGCGTGGATTTATTGAAGGATTTTCATCTTTTCTATCGACCAATATTGCTTCTATACCCATCAACATCGCGCCATAAAAATCATCCTCTAGAGAATCTCCTATCATAATACTGTCATCCGGACGGGCTTTTGCCTTCGTCAGCGCCAGCTCAAAGATCTTTTTATCAGGTTTCATAGCTTTGGCCTCGAAGTGTGAGACTACGGAATCAAAATATGGACTCAGCTTTAAATTATCCAGTTTTTTACCTATATCCCAAAAATTATTGGTTATTATAGAAAGATTGTATCCTTTATCATGCAGACTTTCTATCACCTCTCGCGTCTCTGGAAATGGTTTATCCAAGGAAGCTATTTCATCCAATTTTTTGTACAACCTTCCCTTTTCATCGAGTGAAAGCCTTTCCGCAGCTTTATCTGCAGCGCCATACCAAAGATTATTATAAACCTCGAGGTTTAGTTCACCATCAAAATTGTACTTGTTGATTTTGAGGTACTCCTCAAAATCGCGGTACGCAGCCTCGAATGTAGCCTCATTGTACTTTATATATAAAGAATCTAAGACCATCTTGAATCTGTCTTTTAATGACCACAATTCAACTAAAGTTCCGTCATAATCAAAAAAGAGAGTTTCTTTCATTTAGTTTAAATGATTCAAGATTATATTTAAGTTTTCGAAAAATGTCAAACAGGCCTTCTTATTATGAACCCATAGATCTTTTCAATATACTCAAACAATCTATTGAACAGCCTTGTGTCATACAGAAGTGAATAGGTAATCAAAGCTATCGCCGCTCCAAGCAATCCCCCGCCCAAAACATCGAAGGGATAGTGTAAACCGACGTATATGCGTGAATAGCTGACCAGCAGAGCCTCTATTAGAAGAGGGATGGAATAACGCTTTTTCAAAAGTAAAAGAGCAACGGTGGCTCCGCCTATGACTATCAGTGCATGCCCCGAAGGGAAAGATGAATCCATTGGTTTAGGCAAGAGGACTATTGCACTGGATATAGATAAGAAGGGGCGTGGCCTGTAATATATCGCTTTAAGGGATAAGCCAACGATTATGATGATAATGAAAACAATGACCATTAAAAGTGCAGCCTTCTTGCTGTCCTTTCCGCCCAGTATCCATATCAATGCAACTACAGGTATCCAGAAGTACTCTCTGCCATAAAGAGAGAGCCATTCAAAGAAAAAATTCAGAGAAGGAACGTTCATTTTCTCATTAATCACTATAAAAAGCGAAGAATCTATAGGCTGCGATATCTTAAAATAGACGAATATAAATAATACGATGAACAATATAAGTAAAGACACTCCAAGCCAAAATTGCGGTCCTCGCATTTTGTGCTGAAGGAGCCCGACATTTAAATACCTTATGCCTGAAGAAATTAATATTGGAGAGATTATCGATAAGTTTCTGGATACAGAATCGAGAGCAAAAGTTATCGGAAGCTACTACCCAAGTGAAGCGGGAATGTGCATGAGAAGAGTTTACTATTCATATATGATACCTAAAAGTGAAGATAGGCACTCACTCAGGATATTTGCACTCGGGAATAACATACATTCATTTCTTGCAGACGCTCTAAAAACAGCAGGTGATTTCTCCGTTGTGAATGAAGAGGTTCCTGTGCGAATAAACTATTCCGATGAAGAGACAACCTTTTCTATATACGGTAGAATGGATGATTTCATAGTAACCCAAGAAGGAAAGAAAATTATAATAGAAGCCAAATCTGTCTCAGACATCAACAGGGTTGAATCCCCAGACGAAAAACATCTGATGCAGATAAACCTGTACCTCAAAGCCGAAGCAGCCGATTATGGAATGCTCGTGTACATAGATAAGAAAAACATGGATATAAGGCAGTTTAGGGTCGATTTCAATGAGGAGCTTTACAACAAAACAGTACAAAGGATAAAGGATCTGGATCTTCATCTTAAGACTGGTAAACTTCCGCCTGCCGAATATTACTTCAACGATCAAAAAGTTTGGGAATGCAAATACTGTCCTTATAGAAATGAGTGCATGGAAGCGATAGCCAAGGGAGAAAGTTGATGATTCTTAAGGCGCCCCAGGCGAGATTCGGACTCGCGTCAATGCCGTTCTGCAAATATCTTGACAGGGCACTATCCTAGACCGCTAGACTACTGGGGCATAATTGATTAATTCTCTTATTTGATATTTAAAATTAATGCATTTGAGTGAACAGTGTAAATCTTTCCGTTGTAATTGAATCTGCATTCAGCAGAGGGCAGGTTTATTCCACCGAGAAGACCTATCTTGCTCTTTATCTCATACATAAGAATTATCTCGTCGCCGGGAGCAATCTGCTGCTCTCTCCATATTAACTTAAGATGATCCCCGACCCTCTCAATCTTTCCTTCCTTTGGTCCCATTATTGATACCTTGAGGGCAGTCTTCGGTATATAATCATAAACGACGATGTCCGTGATTGGCTTTTTGTTGATGGTGACGTTTTTCACCCTCACAGCCATTTTGATATCAACGAATCCCTCGGACGAATGATGTTCTACGACCTCTTTTGTAATTTTGACCTTTCTATTAAGGAAAAGGAACAGCAGGATCAGGATAGCAACAACAATAACTATCACGTATATCGGAGCAAAAGAAACAGTATAGGCCAGTTTGACTGACTCTCCCGGAGCTAAACTCGATAGATTTGAAATAAAACCTGATGAGACTGGAATCAAACCTCCAGCGGACGCTGATTCGCCTGTCAGGAAAAGTTTATAGAAACCAGATGCTGACAGGACATATTTGGATATGTTGGCAGGGGCGTTTCCATTGTTGGTTATAACAAGATAACTGCTGCCGCCTAGCCAACCGATGTTTGATTCCTGAGATGAACTTAATAGAGTATAAGGAAGTATCTCGATAGATGTGGACTGAGATGAGCGTTGCTGATTATAGACAGTTGAGACGGTGATTGTGTAGTTTCCCGGAGGGGTTCTGTTATTTATCATCGCTGTTTCAGAGAAAGAATTTAGACCTAAATTAGGAACCGTCAGCAAAGAAGAGGATGAAAAGATTTGTTTATTGTTCATGGATATAGAGTAATTTACAGGGACGGTGATGCCAGTCTGACCAAGGCTGTTCAGGAGTGTGAAATTAATCGGGATTGGATTATAGGGATAAGAAGAAGATACGCTCCTGACGCTGTAGATGTATATGTAGTTCTGAGGCAGTATCGGTGTATTTAATGTAAAGTAAGATTGAACGCCGTTTTCAGTGTAAGGGATCTGTATCTGTATAGGAGAAGAATAAAATACGTTCCTCGTTGAAAAAGAGAAAAGAACCTTCTGAACATGACCTGGTGGAAGGATGAAAGAAGAGGGCTTTATTCCAACGTTAGAGAACAATCCAGTATACTCAAAATTGACGGTTTGGCTTTGTATTGATATGTTCAGCGTGCTGTTTTCATTATTGTAGAAGGATATGTTGAGATAAGACACTGAATTGCTTGGTAAACTTGTGCTAGTTGGACTTATCTGTAGGCCATAGGCCACCTGAAAAGCCAACAAAACTGCAAAGAGCGGGATCAATGATAACCATCGCATATCTAAATTGGAAACCTCATACATTTATAAGCATTAATCAGTGCCTTGAAAGGTGCGGTTCAGATCTTTCCCCAAACATTTCATCTAATTTGCTTATGCTCTTCTTGTTCATTCCCTTAGGAAGGTCTATGGCTATATCTATTATTATATCTCCCCTCGTTCTATTCTTATTTGGCAATCCACGGCCATGTATTATTATTGGAGAAGTGTCGCCAGGTTTAATTTCTATTTCCTCTTTTCCTCCGGGTACATCTATTTCCAGCCGTTTCCCTTCTATCACATCCCTTACATCCAAATGAAGGACTGTCCTAAGATTGTTTCCTTGTATGGTGTAGTAATCATCCTTGGCGATGTGAAATATAACATAGAGATCTCCGTTCACTCCTCCCTCTATAGCTTCACCCATTCCTTCTATAACAGTATAATCTCCTTCCCTCACGCCGAAAGGTATCTGAATGTCTAGATGCTCCTTCCGTGTTATGAAACCCGTGCCGTTGCAGGCGTCACATTTTTCATCGATTATGTAACCTTTCCCATTGCATCTGTCGCACTTAACCGTCTGTACAAACATGGAAAAAGGGGTTCTTCTGCTGATATTTATCCTGCCGGTACCACCGCATTTGTCGCAGGTGTGCTTTCTTTTTGCGCCAGTTCCTTTACAGACAGGACATTCAGCTTTTCTTGTGAACTCTATTGTCTTCTTTCCTCCCGTGACAAGTTCATCAAGTGTGAGGGTTACATCCGTTCTTGTGTCTTTTCCCTTCTTTTCAAAGCCAAAATCACTGAAAAAGTCCTTGAACGGACCAAAATTGAATATGTCCTCAAAATTGAAGCCGAAATCGCTGTAATCCGGTCTGCGTGATGGACCTTCTGATGCTCCTCCTTTGTTCATCAAGATTCTATAAGCTTCATTTATCTCCTTGAATTTTTCCTCAGCTTTCTTATCGCCCGGATTTAAATCAGGATGATACTTTTTGGCTAGAGTCTTGTAGGCCCGTTTTATTTCCTCCTCCGAGGCGCCTGGTTTCAAGCCTAAAACATCATAGGGATCCTTATCCATAAATTCGTTTTATCACAAAAGAAAAGAAGAATCTTTAGGGATTTATTGCTTTCCTTCGTTGTTTGTATCATCGCTGTTTGTTGTATTATCGTTCGTGCTTCCTTTGTTCACAGAACTGTATAACTTTGTGCCTATCTCATTTATTATTGAAGTAAGGTCATCCTTGTCCGCTTTTATCTTTTCACTATCCCCTTTTTCTAAGTCATCTTTTGCGCGTGATATCAGCTCCTGAGCTCTCTTCCTTTGTTCTTCGTCTATCTTGTCCTTGAACTCGTTCAGTGTTTTCTCAAGTGAATAAACAAGAGCGGAAACTTCGTTCCTTGTTTCGACCTCCTCCTTACGTCTCTTATCCTCCTCTTCATGGGCTTTCGCCTCCTCCATAAACTTCTCTATCTGCTCCTTCGAAAGCTTGTTCGGTGCCGTTATGGTAATCTTCTGCGCTTTTCCGGTCGCAAGATCCTTCGCTGAGACACTGAGTATTCCATTAGCATCTATATCAAAAGTCACCTCTATCTGTGGGACTCCCCTAGGGGCGGGAGGTATTCCATCCAAATTGAATGAACCTAAACTGACATTGTCTTTCGCAAGGGGTCTCTCGCCCTGTACAACATGTATCGTCACAGAGGTTTGGTAATCATCAGCTGTCGAGAAAATCTTACTTACCTTTATAGGTATAGTTGAATTTCTTTCTATTATCGGCGTTGCTATCCCTCCGAGGGTCTCTATACCTAGTGTCAGAGGCGTTACATCAAGCAATACAAGGTCTTTGATCTCTCCTGCTAAAACGGCCCCTTGTATAGCGGCTCCTAAGGCGACAGCCTCCATCGGGTCAACGCCTCTTTCTATCTTATTTCCGAAAATGTCCGTTAAGAATTTTTGTACGATCGGCATCCTTGTTGGACCGCCTATCAGTATAATTTTATCGACCTTGTCTTTTGTGATATTCGCATCCTTCAAAACATTATCTATCGGAGTACGAGCCCTCTCTATCAGAGGGGAGACAAGATTTTCAAGGGTAGCCCTGGTTATCTTCATAAACAAATTCTTTGGTCCATCCTTTGTTATCGTTATATAAGGAAGATTCACATCTGTTTCCAACACGGTTGAAAGTTCTATCTTCGCCTTTTCAGCTGCATCCCTTATCCTCTGCATTGCAACATTATCTCCGCTCAAATCTATCCCTTCTTTTTGCTTGAAATCATCAACTATGTATTTGATTAGGGCATTATCCATGTCAACGCCACCTAGTTGAGTATCACCCGATGTAGCCAGGACCTCAAACGTTCCTTCGCTTATCTCCATCAAGGTGACATCCAAAGTTCCTCCGCCAAGATCGAAAACAAGCACCTTCAGCTCCTTCGATTTATCAAGTCCATAAGCCATCGCCGCCGCTGTTGGCTCATTTATTATCCTGACGACTTCTAGACCGGCTATTGTACCCGCATCTTTTGTAGCTTGACGTTGATTGTCATCAAAATAAGCAGGGACCGTTATCACTGCTTTCTTCACAGGCGTTCCTAAGAAGGCTTCAGAATCTCTCTTGATCTTTTGCAGAATGAAAGCGGAAATTTGTTGCGGGGTGTATTCCTTTCCTAAAATATTATACTTATAATTTGTACCCATCTTCCTCTTTACGGCGAAAACAGTGTTGTCAGGGTTTGAAATGGCCTGTCTTTTTGCTGGTTCCCCGACAAGTATCGTTCCATCCTTAAGGAAGGACACGACAGAAGGGAACATCTTGCCAGCTATCGTAGCACCCTCTGCACTTGGTATTATGGTTGGTTTTCCAGCTAGAACAACCGCTGCTTGCGAGTTCGAGGTTCCTAGATCTATACCGATTATCTTTTCCTTCTCTGTCATATGGCCACCTTTACCTTAGGATATCTTATTATTTTATTGTTTAATTTATATCCACTTTGAATCTCTTCCAATATTAATCCTTTTTTCTCTGGATTTTCCTCAGTCTCCACGGCTTCGGCTATGTCGGGGGAAAAAGGCTTTCCAACGACTTCCATCTTTGATAGGCCTCTGGCAGCGAGCACGGAGAAAAGATCATCAAAAAGAAGCTTTATTTTCTCATCCTTGTCAACCTTCATCACACTCTCAAAATCATCCAATACCTTCAAAAGAGAAAGTATCATCTGCTCATTTGAATAATTTAAGTACTGTTCCTTCTCTTTGTCACGGAGTTTTCTATAGTTGTCCATCTCAGCAAGAAGGTAAAGATACTTTGACTTATAGTCCTCCTCTGTGCTTTCTTCTTTGTTTGAAGTCGCCACATCTTGATCTTTAGGGTTTAAGTCCTCGACCATAATCAGTACTAAGTTTCACTGTCTCATTTAATCACTTTTGGTCAGCTGTCTGTTTTTCCTGCGATTGAGTGAGATCGGGTAATTTTATCAAAGGTGGAAGTTGGATCTGTTTTGCAATCTGCATCGCTTCCATTATACTGAAATTACTTATGCCCTGAACTATTTCCTGTTGAACGGCTTTATCTAGCTTGCCTGAATCTGTGATGGTCTTATAGATATCATCAACATTTTCAGCTGCATATATTATTGCACCCTCTAGATGTATTTTGCCAATATTATTGCTTTTATTATCATTTAAAGAGACATCGTAGTTGAAGCCGAAACGCAGAGTCTTTGATGCACTATCCTTTCCAACACTTGTTGTAGAAACATTATACCCTACCTGTATCGGATCCTCCGGGATGACCGAAGTGTTTCTCTCAGCAGTTATCTTAAATATCTGATATCCTATTATCATTTTTAGGATTATATATCCATCGTATTTAAAGCTTTAGGTTGACTGAACGGAAGATTTGTCTTCAGAAAAATCGGGAGTAAAGGATTTTTATCTTTGAAAACCAATCAATTATAAATGGTAAAGGTCAATGTTTTAGCGAAGGACGGGCTTTTCCTCTTCAGGTTCAATGATGGTGAATTCGGATCAAAATGGTGCGGAATATGGAAAGGGAGGACGAAATACTTCGATTATTTCGCTTTCAATGTCAATGGTGAATTTCTGTCCCGTCAAAACATATCAGATTTTACGTTCTATAACTCACAGTTTGCTAGGTATACCTTCAAAACAAAAGATGGAACGGTTACAGAAGACACCTCCTGCACATCGGATGCCATAATCGTGTCGTTGAGATGCGATTTTCCGGCTCAGATCAACACTGAAGTCGGCGTAAACATAAGGGACAGAACTGAGAATTATGTACTTTCAAAAATCTATGCTGTAGAAAATAGCAAGAACATGATAAAAATCTCATACAACGATAAAAAAGCGTTTATATATTACACCGGCGGAGAGTTCATCCAAAAACAGTATTACGGCGTTCATAGGCCTGGGTTATATGCTAGAGAGAATGGCTTTAGTAAGTACTTTGATGACGGTTCCGTGCAGAACAAGTTTATCCCTGGAATAATAACAACTAAATTAGACAAAGATCAAAACTTTATACTCATATTATCAACAAAAGAACTCGACAATGAGTCTAGATACAAGATGCTTTCAAACTGGATGATATCAGCGAAAGAATATGGAGACATGATAAATACTGTCTCAAATACAACGACGATATCGGAGATCCCAAGTGATCTACTAAAAGGAGCTATCGACGCCCTCTATTCTTATTCAGATCCGATAAATCGAAGTATATATGCCGGCTTTCCATATTTCAATGAATTTTGGACAAGAGATGCCCTCTTCATTCTCCCCTCTTACCTTTCAATGAATCAGACCAAATTTGTAAGAGACATATTATCAAGGATATCAGCTTTTGTCACAGAAAATGGGATTCCCGCAACAGAAGGTGGAAACCTTTACCCAATGGACGTGCCTGCTCTCTTCATTATAGACTCATACGAGTACTACATGAGAACCGGCGATCGAGCGATGATCAAAAGCATGGAGGAAAAATTCCGACTTCTTTCCACGCTATTCAAAAAAAGATTTGAAAATGGACTTGTCCATGATAAAGGAAGAGAAACCTGGATGGATTCACTGGACCGAGAATATTCTATAGAAGTACAGGCCATGTGGAGCTCTGCACTACAGGATCTGTACAAGATGTCTGAGATTCTAGGAGCCGGATTTGAGTGGACTGCTGACGCATCCGATGCACTGTTTGTTAATTTAAACAAATACAGAAGAGAACGATATTTCAAAGATCAGCTTGATGCGGATATCAACACTGCAAATCAAATATTTTTACCTTATTTTCTCGATCTGAATCCAAAAGATTCCAAGCTGATAACAGAGAACATTAAAGAAAAATTACTGACGGAGTATGGCGTAGTTTCTGTGTCTCAAGACGATAAATCTTTTAACGTGGACGGATATCACAATGGAGCCATATGGCCTTTCCTGACGACAATTGCAGCGGGAGTATCATATAATATTGATAAAGAAGTCAGTGAAAGATGCATGAAAATCCTTGGGAACAATCTAGATCTGCAATGCTCATCAAGGATAAATGAAATAATAAGGGTTGATGGGCATCCTGAAGGCTGCCCTTCGCAAGCATGGTCAATCGGACTGTTGCCCAATATAATTGACAAGTTTATCCTTGGAATAAAGGTGAATGCACCGGAAAAAACGATTTCTATAAAAACACCTGAAGATATCTCTTTTCATAGATCAATCAATGTCCTGAATAGGAATGTCGAGATTGGGTATGAGGAAGAAAAATTCAGATCCAATCATCAGTTTGAAAGACAAGAAGACAAGATAATCATAAAACTCGATTAAGCTTAAAATATGTTATAATTATATACTCATTATGTCATTTCTTTGTCTCTTGAGGCATGGAGAGTCGCTTTGGAATGAGGAGAACAGATTTACAGGCTGGGTTGATGTTCCATTGACAGACAAAGGCAGACAGCAAGCAAGGGATGCCGCGGATCTGATCAAAGCAAAAAACCTGAAATTTGATGTCGCCTATACAAGTGAGCTGTCACGGGCTATAGAGACAGCGAATATCTTGATAGACAGTCTTGGATATTATATACCTGTCATCAAGGATTCTCATCTCAATGAAAGGAATTATGGCGATTTGCAAGGACTGAATAAACAGAAGACTGCAGAGATATACGGACCTGAGCAGGTTCGTACATGGAGAAGAAGCTATGATGTTAGACCTCCAAATGGAGAAAGTCTAGAAGATACGCAGAAGCGCACACTTCCCTTCTTTCAACACGCAATATTAACCGATTTAGAAGAGGGAAGAAACGTGCTGGTAGTTGCACACGGAAATAGCTTGAGATCGATAGTCGCATATTTGGATTCTCTTAACAAAGAGCAGATACTTGAGCTGGAGATAGCCGAAGGATTGCCAATAATATATGAGTACAATGAGTCGATTAAAAAATTCGTGGACAAACAAATACTCACGCCGTTGAAATTTTAATTCAGATCCCTAATTTGTACAAAATATAGCGCGGGTAGCCCAGGTATGGAATAACGGTTTTCACCTCTCCTAGAACTTTACTGTAAGGAATATTGTGTTCAAAAGGCAGAGGTGCTGGGTTTGCATCCCCTTTAGTTGTATAATAAAATGTTCCATTGATCTCAGTTTCATTTATCACTCTGTGTATCACTTCCTCATAAGTACCGTCCACATCTGCTTTGTAAATTATTACATCTCCAATTTTAATCTGCTGAGGAGGGACTTTGTAAGCTACTGCTATAGATCCAACACCTATTCCATCACTAAAAGGCCAGCCACTGGTCTGATTTTCAGTGAAACCGTGGGAGGAAAGCCAATGATTGTAGGTATAATTTATCGTTGGGGAGGAATGTGACATACTTGAGGAGACCACAGCGCTTATATAGCCGACATCTGTAAAGGCATAGACTGCCGGGAAAAAAATATAACTGAAAATGAAATAAAGCAGAATTATATAGAAGATTATTGATATAACCGAATCTCCATAGAACAACTGCCTTATTATCTTCCTCGAGAGTCCGCTGTTCATCTGATCACCTCTTTACAAGAGAAGCTGACACGTAAATTTATGTCTTTTTGGAGAGGCGGCTTGATTCTTCGAAAAGCTTATTTCAGCGTCTCATCAAAAGCTTCCTTTAATTCCTTAAGATTCTTCCTTGTCTCATCAATCAAAGCCTTGAACACCTTCATCGCATCTTTGGACTGCGTCCGTAGAATAAAAATGGATGAATTCTCAAGCGGGTGCTCGAGCTGTACACCAGAAAAGGTTACTCCTTCCTTTGAATTCGCGGTCTCCCTAAGGACATTCAGTAGTGATTGAGAGCCTCCTTTCACTCTAAACTTAACCTCATTTTCATTCTTCTCAAGTACCTCTACTTCCATCTATTTTTACTTGCATCCACCTATTTTAAACTTTTTTATTCACATTTTGTGTAGCCGCATGTCTTGCATATATAGCAACCATTTTCAAATATAAGCGTTTTGTTACCGCACTGTGGACAGACCATCGCGCCCTCTATTTCATTGTCATGATTTATAACATCTCTCAAGCTCTTGATTTGAGACATGTCCTGCCCGCTTTTGGCTATTTCCAGTGCTTTTGCAACCGCATCTGGTATGGAAACAATTCTTACGCCATTGAACCACGTGCTTTCTCCCCCTTTTATTCCTTTCAATGTGTGTATCACCTCGTCAACATCCCCTCCTGATTGAAGATAGATGCTGATCAACCTTCCGAGGGCCTCAGTGTAGCTTTTATCCGTATCACCGGATCTTCCCATGCTTATGAATACTTCTTTTATTTTATCTCCAGACTTATTGATTGTTACGTACAAACCTCCTTCCATCATTGGGAACTTTATTGTCACACCACTCAATACACTCTCCCTCTCTACTCTTTGACCCAGTTTTGATTCGTCCTGAACCGGCGGTGTAGCGCTTGTTTCTTCATCATTTGCTTTGAGTATATCATATTTTGATCCTTCTCTGTATACTGTGATTGATTTGCATCCCTGCCTCCAGGCTTCCATGTAAATTTTATCCACAACATCTCTAGTTGTATCTGGTGCAAGATTAACGGTCGAAGATATCGAAGAATCTATATGCTTTTGAAGAACCGCCTGCATCTTTACTCTGAAGAAGGGGTCTATCTTATGAGCCGTCACAAAAATTGGTGGTAATTCGTCCTTGCTTTTCACATTCTTTTTATCCATGTAGTACTTAACAAACGGATCCAGAACGTCAAATTCCCCCTTGGAAAGCGACTCAGAACGTCTCTTGTAACTCAAGGCATATATTGGTTCTATTCCGCTGCTGACACCTGCCAAAGATGCCGTTGAGCCGGTTGGAGGAATGGTTAGAAGACATCCATTTCTGAGGCCATGCTTTTTAATTTTTTCCTTTAGTTTATCACTGAGTCTCTTCACAAAATCTCTTTGAAGGTGTTTATCTACGTTCAAACCCGGAAAAGGACCCTTCTCAATAGCCAGTTCAACGCTTTCGTCATATGCTATTTCCTTGATCCTTTCAGCCAGGGAGTCCACTAAATTTATCGCTTCTTCAGAATCATACTTTAATCCAAGTTGAATGAGCATGTCAGCGAGCCCCATTAAGCCCAAACCTATTCTTCGTGCATATTTTGTCTCCTCCGCCTGAGCTTTCAGAGGATGCCGCGGATAACTATAATCTATCACATTATCAAGGAATCTGACAGCATACCTTATCGCCTTCTCCAAATTATTCCAATTTATCTTAGCATGTTCAGTGAATTCATCGTCTACAAATTTGGTGAGATTTATGCTGCCCAGATCACAAGCACCGTAGTCTTCCAATGGCTGTTCTGCACATGGATTTGTCCCATGCACCTGCATCCTTTCATCGTATTCTAGCGGCGCCTCCCTTTTAACGGCGTCCCAAAATATTATGCCTGGGTCTCCAGTCTCAAGAGCTGTATCTATCATCTTGTTCCAGAGGTCCTTTGCTCTTATCTTCCTGCTAACATTGGCTTTGCTTGAATGATATTTGAGCTCGAATTCTCCATCGTTTTCCACGGCTTTCATGAAATCATCGGTGACCTTGACGCTTATGTTAGCAAAATTGACCTTTGTCTTATCACGCTTCACAACCACAAAATCGAATATATCGGGATGGCTTACATCCATCGTGATCATCAATGCTCCCCTTCTTCCATGTTGGCCGATCACTCCAGTTGTAGTTGAATAAAGATCCATGAAAGGAACAGGACCGCTTGTCGTCATGGCAGAATTATTAACCGGAGAACCGGAAGGACGAAGTATCGATACATCTATCCCTACTCCTCCTCCATAAGAGTATGTTCTAGCCATCTCCTTAGCTGCATCGAATATTCCCTCTATGGAATCCTCCTTAAGGGGGATGTAATAACAATTGAGCAGGGTCGATTTACGGGGCTCGCCTGCAGCAAAAAGTATACGCCCTCCAGGAACAAATTTAAAATCCTTGAGCATCCAATAGAAATTTTCTTCCCACGTTTTTCTCTTCTCTGGTGCTTCAACACTGGCAAGCTCTCTCGCTACCCTTCTCCACATTTCATCAGGAGTTTTCTCTAGAACATTTCCTTCCTTGTCTTCAAGCGCATATTTTTCATAAAAAATTCTGGCTCGAAATTCATCACCATCAAAAGCATTCAACGTCTCCTCTGGAATGTTTTTCATTCCAATCACCTCCACTCTAAAGAAAATATCCTCAACTAACGTATGTATGACAAACATCGATCCCCCGTAAGAAGACCTCTCTTTAATTTAAAAAGGAGGTGATCCAGCCGCAGGTTCCCCTACGGCTACCTTGTGGCGACTTAA
>JAGDXV010000011.1 GCA_023261805.1 Candidatus Parvarchaeota archaeon
AGTCATAAATTATTGTTATAGAAGTTGGGATATTTAAATGTTTCGGTTGATGGTTTCGCATCCAAGATAAAAGCAAATGCTTGTATCCGGACCAAAAGAAAAGTATAAGTATTTAAAGTTATCATAATTATAGTAAGCTAATATGAGAGGAAAGAAGAGGATGGCGATAATTGATAACCGGACTGAGGAGCCGGACGAGGATTACGATCTTCTAGAGAGAGATGAAGATCTCTTCGATTTCATAGAAAACAATCAGAGAGAATAGACAAACAGCATCATAATGGGGTTCGCAAATAAAATAGTTATTATTACCCCAAGCAGAAGAGCAGGAATGAAGGGCAAGCCTATTTTTATAAGCACCTTGTCTATCTTTTCTTCTTTCAATTTTTCTATGTCAACTTTAGTCAAACCGGTGCTTTTAACCTGAACAATCAGCTTATTTTCTTTTTTCACGTCTTCTGCTAGCCAATCGCCCTCTGTCAACCGGTTGACTGGAACAAAAACGTACATCAGATTGTCCATTATGACATAAATATAACGCATTGAAAAAAGCAGAAAGACCAGCAAAACCAACAGAAGGTTCAGAGGAAAGGCAAAATAGTAATAAACGAATAAGATCGATGCGACCGCCCCTCCAACTATGATAAGGTCGTACCATCCAAGGAATTTGGAAAGTTTTTTAATTTTTATTATTCCATAAGCCAGCGTCGCAAGCAGACCATAAAATCCACCAAAAATAAGAATATTCATGAAAAGATCAATAAAAGAAAAATTTGACTTTAAGTTCATAGATGTGAATAATATCCCTAAGCCAAGCATCATTTTCACGTCTCCTCCTCCCCATTGACCCAGCCAGTACATCAGGTAGGAGAAACCAAAGAAAAGAGCCACAGACAAGGGAAGAAACTCAAGCGCGGAGATTGAATGCTGATAGATAGCTAGGATGAGGAGAAGGAAAAGGCTGCCCGATATAAATATGTAACTCAGTGTGTCTGGCACCTCCCTCCTTTTAATGTCAAAATAAGAAGCGGCTGATAAAAAGCCGATGACAAACGAAAATATTAAAAGATAGAGCGGAATCATTTCCATATATGCTATACCTTATAGGTACTGGTTTATATTATTTAAATGACATTCCCCTCAGGGCGGTGGAGATACTTAAGAAAACGGACGAGGTCTTCCTTGAGCAGTATACAAACATAAATGACATCAGCTTTCTGACAAAATTGGAGGGGTTGATAAACAAAAAAATAATAATCATAGGAAGGGACACTGTAGAAAGTGATGAATTGATCGAAAGGGCAGTTCAAAGAAAGATTGCGCTGCTTGTGCCAGGCGATCCACTCTTCGCCACAACACATGTATCCCTCATTATAGAGGCAAAGAAAAGAGGAGTCGAATACAAGATAATTCATGCATCAAGCATCCTTTCATCGATCGGTGAGACGGGGTTGTCTCCATACAAATTCGGGGCTGTTTCAAGCATCCCGATTGAATATGAAAACTTCAGGCCAGAAAGCTTTTTCGATGTGATAGAAAAGAATCAAAGAAACGGCTTACATTCGCTTGTTCTGCTCGAATATAAAAGTAAAAATGAATTTGTGAACCTGGAGGGGGCGATGGATAGAATCAAAAGAATAAATGAGAAAAGAGAGAGAAAAATAAAAACTGAGGAAACCATAGCAATATCAAAACTCGGATCGGATGAACAAAGAATTCAGAAAATCAAGAATTTAAAGGAGGAGCTTCCTCCGCCTTTGGCTATCATCATACCTGGAGAGCTGAGTTCCATCGAAAAGGAGAACCTAAACCAGCTCATTGAATAGAGACGGGGATGTAATTTGATTCTACGCAGTATGTATAACCCAAAGAAACCGAAAGTGTATAATACTGTGAGTATCCTGATGTCAGTTCACTCGAAGGAAGGGTTGTCAAAATGAAGGGTATTTCGAGCGTTCCACCCAAAGAAAGCTGAAGCGCTTGTGGACTTGTTGTCACATAAGAGTTTCCATAATATATTGGAACATCGCCTGACTGCGTCCCAATGTAGATGGGATATGCCTGCTGAACGTCTGTACCTATTTGAAGCGAACTAAGGGTTGAACCATTGACACCACCAATTGTTGCTACCTGATTAATTTTGATGTAATATGTTTCATTCATTGAGGAGGGCGGAGAAGGGATCACGCTCGGCATATTTGTAGATATAAAAAGAGGGGAGATATTCTGAGAAATACTTGTGGTTGGAACCTGACCGGTATATTGATAGCTTTTGAAAACAAAAGGAAAAGTTGCCGTGGTTGAAAAAGGAAAACAGACTCTGAACTGTATATCACATGACTGAGCAGAGGAAGAGGAAAAATTCCAATCGACGGAAGCGGTATCGTACGGTGGAAGTACTAGGGTTTTTGATCCTTGGGAAAAGGAGCAGCCGAAGGAATCAATGGACAAATCTAGGGTTCTCTGAGTATTGCTTTTCAAGGACAAAATCACATAGAATGGCTGATCTTTGTATATTTGTATACCACTGTTCTGGAGGCTAGCATTCAATGACAGAGGGTTTACTGATGAGACACTCGAAGTCACATTCGTTTGTCGTGTTTTCAATGCACTGAATATTTGACTAAATACCTGTTTTCCATAGGGAGAATAGTAAAGAAAATAAATGAAAACTACAGCTATAATCAAAATCACCAGTATCGACGCACCAGCCTGTGCCCTTGAATTCATAACCAATTATTATTCAAATTAATATTAATGTTTGATTTAAGAACAGTAAACCGAAGGCCCGGAAACCTGATAATAATAGTTATAGTTCACATCCACATTTATCAGGTTCTGAGTGGGTTTGTTCAGGTTATTAAAAGCTGTGACTGAGAGAGGGATCCCAGAAGAGATAAGATTCATTGGGACGTTGGTTAAAACCGTGGAAAGAATCTTGTTGTTATTTCCTACAAGAGACAGTGTGTTCCCATTGTAGTAAACTGATGCGCTCTCTATCGCACCGCTCTGATTGCTGACGCTTATGATGATCTGGCTGATCTTATCGTCTGGCAACCCGGAGGAGATGCTGACATAAGGCTCGCCCGAATATACAGAAGGTGAAAGGTAGATGTAAGTATTGTAGGATTGCGTGTAGGGATCACTCGCCGTGCTAACGGTTTGTATCTCAAAAGGCGGCACTGACAAAGACATGAAACCGCTTTGAACCGAGTTGATCCATTGAGGCACCAAAGATGAAGGAGTATTGTATGGGTATATTATAACCGAGGAGGTTGCATTTTGCCAATAATTCGAGGATTCAACCGTGAAAACAGAGGAGGAAGAAACCGCAGGACTGGAGCTGCTGCAGGAAACTTGAAAAGAGATCGATGAAGGTGTTCCCATTTTGGCTGGCATAGTTATCTGCTGTGATGGATTAGAAACAGAGATATAAGCAGGGGAATTTAGTGTAAAGTCCACACTTGTGCCTACCGGCTCATCAAAAGGATTTAGATATGTGAATAAGACTGTTCCTGATGAACCTGGAGCTATCGATGATGGTGAGACAGAGGAGGTCACGGAATAAGACAAAGTGGTGTTTGCCTTCTGAGTTGAGCCTAATAATGGAAAGCCTGATGTAGACATAACACCAGGATGACTAAATAGAAGAATAGCGATGATCAAAATAACTATCAAAATCAAGGCGACCGCAGCACCGTTCGCACCAATCTTGTTCATATGAATTAGATGATTCTTTCTATATTTAAATGTTAATCAGGAGTACCCTTCCGCCTGAAGAGAGATCGGGAAGAAACCATTCTGTTCGTATTTGTAAGTGGTAATCACCTTAAACTGCGTTTCAAAGTACCTGGAATTGCTTGATTGGAGCTGGCTCTGCTCGTTTGAAGTGAGGGAAATTGGAAAACTTATTGTCATCCCATTCAGACTCAATGGCTGAGATAGACAGAAAACCTGCATTCCTTTGGCTTGTGAACTCAAAGAAGGGGGCAACGAGCAGGATGTGGAAAGACCATAAGTCCCTGGATTCTGGATTGTGATTATAGAGCCGTTCATCAAGATGTAGGTATCAACATTTCCAAGGGTCAGACCAGTCTCTGCATTCATCACAGACAAAGATATCCCCACGCTATTTCCGTACATGACGGGTTGCTGAGCCGACACTGAAACAGTCAACGGACCTGCTGTTTCACTAAAGCTTCCGACAGGAGGGTATTTCTCGCTGTTGAGTGCATTCTCTGACACAAACTCAACCGGCTGTACAAAAGAAGTAGTATAGTTATAATTAAGATAATAGCCGACATCCTCTGCATAAGGTATATTTTCGTATGCTCCATTGCTTGGAGATCTAAGCGTAAATGTCTCTGGAACGGTTTCACCGGCGAAAAGATTGTTGATTGCAACGCAAGGGCTCCCACCGTACTGATTTGCATTTGTGAAATTAAGGACACCTAAATTATCCAAACATAACGTGATATCCTCAGCATTATTTCCATTCAGGTTATTCGAAACGTACAAAGTAACACTGAAGGTAGAGAGAGGGGAGACCGAAGCCGGATAACGAATATCTGAGATCACAACGCCTTGTGTACTGTTTCCAACGTATTTCGATTGACCTGAGGGAAGTGAGATTCCGAATGAATTCAAATAAGTGCTGATGAAAGGCAGTGAGATAAAAATTACGAAGGCTACCATAATTATCACAAGTAAAGCGGTCCCTGCGCCGCCTCTTTTTCCAAAGACACTCGACTTTTCCATAATCAACTACAAGAGGTAATATTCTTTATAATTATAGGTAAATTGTTGCTTTGAGTATAGTTGTAATTAGCATAAAACAAGATTGGCAAGGTATCAAAGTGTGAAAATATAGATATTGTCGGTATTGGCAGGGTGAAGACTACACTGCTTGGTGATGAGACACCATTTAGAGCATAAGAGCATTCTATGTAGCCGCTGCTTGGAAATATGAAATTTGCCATCTGACCGCCTGAAGCTTGGGCACAATCGAAATTTTTATTCAAAGCCGAAACTTCGCTTAAACCATAACCTCCCTCGATTTGCATGTTTCCAAGCCATTCAGGAAGGAAAATCCAAAGATCATTCAATTTGTAGTTTCCGGTACCCAAATTCGAAAGCTGCACAGTCAATGTGACTGGAGTATTAGCGATAACCGGCTGCCTAATCTGAATGGTTGGCGTAATCTGTAGTGGGCCTGGCGTGACAAAGGCAGTAAATTGTTGGGATGGAACAAAGGCCTGAGAACTGCTCAGAAGGGAATCATAGAAAGTCGGATTGATGTATTCGATCGGAAGAAGAGAAGCCCCACTATAATTAGTGACTCTCGTTGTCACATCGAGCTGTATTTGCACGGGAAGCTGACTAGCAAGTGTTTTGCTGGCAGGGCATTGCGCAGATAAACTAAAGGATTGCTGAACAGAATTTCCAGGATAAAGCGTCTCTGGATTGTTATCAATTTGATATGATGTTCCAAGGCTTGTCAGCTGCTGGCATAACTGATCTGTCCCGCATGAATAATTTATTAGAAATGAATTTGGTCTGTTTGGACCCAAGACAACATTGCCTGTGTTTTGAAGAATGTAATAAATATAATTCTGTTGACCCGTATAGGCGATCTGCGTGCTTGATGGAGGCGTGACTGAAAGAAAGGACGTAAAAGTTGGGGAGGTATGAGAAACATTGGTAACCGGCGTCGTGACGCATCCGATCGGATTCGCAAGACATGAAAACGAAAACAAAGTCTGTGAAATTAGGGGAGATATAAAAGTTGTTATTGCGGAGAAGTAAGGTGAATAATAGGACTCTATCTGGTAACTGAAAGCACCTGAATGAGAGAAAAACATATAGACTGGAACACCGACAAACATCACTAAAATGATTAGAATCAATAAAAGGTTTTTCGTCAAACTCCTGATCTCGTGGCCGTATTGCTTTTTTGATTCTTTATACTGCTGCTCAACAAGGTTCTTGTAGTATTCCTGTTCCCAATTTTTTGGGGCGGCTCCTTCGGAAGGAGTTTGTCCTTCGGGGGCTTCTGGTCTAGAAGGATTCGGTTCTTCAGGGGGTTTTGGAAGTTTTCCCTTAATTGCCGATTTAAACCTCCCAAATAGACGAGACCCTTTCTTTTCCTCCTTTTTTGACCCGCTTGATGACGCTTGCCCACCCATTTGCTGCTCTTTTTTGGGCTCGCTTGGTGGTGATTCTGGCTGCCCGCCTGTCTGCCCTTCAGGATTCTCACCCATAACTTTGTTAATATCGCCTGCCTAATTTATATTCTTATTTATCCTCTATGATTTCTGAATTGATAAATAGGTTGGCACAATTAGACCATTGGAAGATATCGTTATGGTTCCTGTATAATTTCCAGAGACCGCAGCACTGGAGAAATACGACGCTGGTTCCAAAAGTACGTTCGAGCCAAGCCTTAGCTCTGTTGATGGTATGCTGAACGATGCGCCTGAAGGATAGACAGTGAAGGTGACACTGCCTGCTTTGATTATAGAAGAAACATAGAGAGAAAGAACATACTGACCTGTTTCGATCGGAATATTGTATTGCACAGACGCTGACTTTTCAGATATGGGTGGGACAACATATAGAATAGCGTTATTGACGACAACATATCTTCCCGGTGTGCTTATGGAAAAATCAATGCTGAGAGGAAGGTTCAGGACCTGCTGAGAGGATGAAACACTGGCGGCTGAAAGGCCTTTTTCGATTATGCTTTGAGGTATTGTCAGGTTCTGCGGAATATCAGAAACATTGTTCATAGAAGATATATTTACACCATTCACGGAGACGTGCAGATCGCCATGCCCAATAGGAGTGAAGTCGAGGTAAAAGTTTCCCTGTCCTAGAAAAGTTGGAATAGACAAGGATTTCGTGTATGAATTATTGACATAATGAGTTGAAACAAGCTTCGCCTCAGAAACATGAAATGACTGATATAATGCTAATCCATTCAATTCATTGTATATTGAAAGGACGTTCTGACCATTGACTACATTGTTTATCGGTAGGCTCAAGAGTCCCGCCACGGCGACTTGCTTGTAAAGAAGCTGACCATTGCTGTATATCGCTATATATGGAGCTCCGCTCACACTAGAAACATTCACTAAAAGCAGATACGTGTCACTTGTATTTCCAGTGAACTTAATCGTATAGCTTCCTGATCCAAATATAGAGGATGAAAGACTGAACGGGGAAATTGAGAATGAATAATTTACAGGCAAGTAATACAGGACGAAAGAGGGGAAACCAAAGGATGAGACCGATGTATTCTCAATGCCTCCAACATAAGAGGTTATTTGATATACTCCTGACCTCATTGGCAGAGATGAGACATTGGATGTTGCAGTTGAGAAATTACCCAAGAGAGGAAGAACAACCGAAGGAGGAGCGAGGATAAGGTAGACGATTGCCACCACTAGCATCATGACGATGACCACTGTAGCTGCAGAGGTCTCCTGCTTTGTCTCAACCATAATTAATACTTGATCGTGCCTACATAAAAAGCTTTTGGACGATGTCAAGTGAATCAAATGAAATAATCCTTCAGCTCATCTGGGACATCAAACAATCCGAGAAGAAGACCTACATCTACAAAGGCCCAACTTATTATGACTGCCTCAAATGCATCAGTGTAATCTTCATTGTCAAGAAAATACTTAGAGTCATCGAAATAATCCCTTGCTGTTCTGAGAATCTGCTCTGCTTTTTTATCTGAAGAGACTGTTCTTATCCTCAGAAAAACCTCCTCCAACTTTTTTCTTTGATCAGCAACTATACGCGATATATCTTTATTTTCCATTCAAAACCTGGTTAGGCTGTTATCCAAGCGCTTTAATTTTTCAACCACTGATTCGAACCTTGAGCTTGAAAAATCGTGTTCATCAACAAGAAATTTTCTTAGAGCACTTATATCTGGTTCTTTAACAGGAACTTTTTCTATCGGAACTACGTCAGGATGTTTGAAATAGTCAAAAACTTCTCTTATGTTGTTTTCTGTATCAAAATCGTAGCTGGATAGGATCTTTTCCACTGGATCTTTCTTTACGATTGCAAGCGCCTTCTTAGGTCCTATCCCTTTCACTCCTCCATTATAATCTGTACCCACCAGCAAAGCGAGTGCTACCAGCTGATCATGATTTATCCCGTTTTCTGACAAAAGGTCATCAAGCAGAATCAGCTCTGGATTTACTTTCACAAAAAATCCTTTGCCTTGTGCCTTCCTCCTTCCTGTTATGTTCAGATTCCTTACCAGCCTTCTGCATCCAAACAGAAGGGAATCATAATCCTGAGAGGCGACCGCATAGACCAGGCCTTCCTTATTCAGAAAAGCCGCCTCAGATTCGCCTTCCGCTGGCGCCTGGACAACAGGTATTCCCATCAGATCCAAAAGTCGCTTGGTAGAATCAATGATGTCATCATTTACAGATGCTGCTCTCTTCAAATACTTCAGTTTATCTTCCTGTGTTACGGCCGTCTCAGCCATCTCCATGGCCTCCCTTCTCATATTTCCCCTTTCTATCAAAGTCTGCCGTTTAAGTTTCGGTGCTTTTCCATCCAGAACAAACACGGGTGAAACTCCATTTGAAAGAAGGAAGGCAAGTCTGAAGAACAGCCCATCCAAGTGACTTGTTATCCTGCCCTTCCTGTCGGTGAGCAGGGAGCCATCAGCAAGCCTTATCGTCGTCAAAAACTGAAGTATCCAATTGAAGCCATCCACAGCTACGCTTTTACCACTGAGCTTATCCACCTGAATTTCGATAGGATGAACTAGGTCCTTGATCTTAACGCCCATATCAATACGTTGTAACTATCACCTTTCCCTCATCAAATAGAAAAGTGTGCTCAAATTGCGTGACTAAGCCACCGCTTGCTTCCTTCAGAACATGAAATTCATATAGAACACCTGCCGACACCAGGGATTTTATGGCGTAATTTGACATGGCCCCGAATCTTTCTTCTATCCATCTCCTAGCAAAAGGTAGAGTATTGTATTCATTTTTCACGTACTCAAGAACCTTCCTAGCAGAGGGATCCCTCACCGGCTTTTCCTTTTGCAGCATCAATATCTTCACCTCTGAACTGTCTATAACATAACCTTCCCCATTCGTCACAAAGGGCTCCACAGCTATGACACCTTCCTTTATCAGACGCTTTCCTGTATGTTGATTCACGTTTGGAATGAAATCATGTGCATGAAGATCGAATCTTTTAATGCCATGGCCACCTAAATTCACTATCGGTGAAAAACCATAACTTCTGACCGTTTTTTCTATTGTCTCACTTATGACGTCTATCTCCATCTCTGGTTTTATGATACCAATCACTGCATTCAAGGCATCCCTTGATGCTTCCACAAGCTTGTTTGATCCTCCGCCTACAACCACTGTTTCGGCGGTATCTGAAAGGTAACCATCTATGCTTGCGCCAAGATCAATCTTGACTATGTCTCCTTCCTTTAATTTCCTTTCATCATCTATGTTCGGATGATCATGAGCAGCGATATTATTTATAGAAATGTTGATGGGAAAGGCAGGCTTCGCACCGTATTCCCTGATCTTCTCATCGGTTTTTCTTGCAATATCAAGGAGACTTTCGCCTGGAACGGCGAGTGATACTGCGTACTGTCTAACCTCCTTTCCAATCTTTCCGGCGAGCAGCCACTTTTCCTTCTCTTCTTTATCCATACAGTTATGATCAAATGAAACTTTTTAAGGATGTGCTCTTTGTTCCGAGAACATCATCCACGGAGAAGCCTACGACTTCCAGTATCTGCATCACAGCCGGAAGGATCTGCTGATTGATATAATAGTCAGGATCATAAGTTATGTTGTTTTGTCTCGCTATATCATACAAAACAGCCCTATCAGAAACTTTTTCATCCGGCCTCCCCTTTGCAATTATGTATTTTACTAGATCCCCGCTCGAAAAAGTTATTCCACTGTGCTTCACAGCCATCACATGCCTACCGGCCTGCTGATAGTTTGAGGGTGCCTTGTGCAATCGTGTGAATATAACCATTTTCTCCAAAGGCACAAAGCCTTTCTTTATGTCATCGATTATTTGTTTGACGTATTGTAATGCCGCGGCCGTGTTTTTTTCCACTAATATCTTCTTCAATGTGTTGACTTGTGTCTCCTTCGCTATTATAGCCCAGTCTCTTCTGACGGATTGAAAGCCTTTGACGGTCAAAACACCATTTTTGTCCACGAGAGCATATTTCTTCTTTGCTCCCCGCTCCTTGCTCTTTAGATTCACAAACAATGCAGCCTCGTACTCCCCCTGGAACTCTAGTTCCATCGGATGCGGAAGAGAAGAGTTGAACTTCTGAAGAAACTGTTTCAGTTTATCCTCTGTGATATTTGCTATGAAAGCGGAATCTGTGTCAGCGTATATCACCTTAAATCCAGCAGACTCTGCGGCTTTTATCACAGAATTAACATATTCCCTTCCTAGGGCCGTCACCGCTCCTGCACACTCAAAACAGTACCAACGCGCGTTGTAAAATCCAAGGTACCCGTAGAATCCATTCGCTATCAGCTTAAGAACTGATACCCTTGCCTTCAGATTGGAATTTGTTGGATCGAGCTTCAATTGCTCCTTTGCAGAGACTCGATCGTTCAAGACTATTTCCAAAACCGAGGGTATCAAGCCCTTCCTCTCAGATCTTTCAATAAATGAAGGTTTCCCATCGATTATTTTTATAGTTGACGGGCAAATATTATGCGAAACTATTATACTCGGATAAAGGCTCCTGAAGTCCACGACGCCAATATCATGATACAGCCCTGGCATCGGCTGGTAAACAAACGCACCGACATTGACCCTCCTCAAACGCTCATTAACCTCAAACTCGGATGGCTTATTTGGTATCACCTCTCCTCTGCCTGTCAGCTCCTTCATTATCAGATTCTCAACGATAGATCCGGTTGTCATCCTGGACACGTCCTGCAATGATTGGCCTATGTACTTGTTTAACTCAGCCATCAAACTGAACATGTTATCATATAGTCTAAAGGTAAGATAGGAATCTCTGAGACAATACGTACAGAGATCTGTGGCCCTCTTTCTATCGGAAAAAATTTTCTCTGCATCATCCCAGACGAAGGAGCCCTTGCTTTCACCCAGCATTTCGCTAGCGACAGAATTCAGGTCTAAAGATTCTGTCTTAAGATTGTATATCGAATAGATATTTCTTATGAAATTTAGGATATCTATGTGCATCTTTCCATTTATCTCGGATACCTTTCTGGTGCCCCTTGTTTTAATGGGAAATCCGTTGAATTTCAGACTGATGCCAAGAACATTAGCCCTGTCTTGAATATAAGGAAGATCAAAATTATCACTGTTGTACCCGACTAAGATCTCAGGATTGTATTGGGTGACTATCTCAGCAAATCTGAGAAGAAGCGCCTTCTCATCCGGAAGCCTTTCTATGTTTTCCCCTTCTGCATCAAGCCAGGTCAAAACCTTGTTTATCTTGTAGTTGAACAGAGAGATGGCGATTATCGGATCACTTTTTGAGTCTGGGAAGGCCTTCTTTGAGAAAACCTCTATATCGAAAGCGATCGCGTTTATTATAGGATTGGCGGTTTCGACGGAAATTATATTTTTAATGTGATCCCCATCCACTAGCATTTTTATCCTTGAAAATGTGCCTATCCCTTTGTCTAGCATATAACGCTTGTAAAATGGTATGTCTGCATCGTATATTCTGAACTTCAAATTCCTCAGCCTTGGAACGTCCTCTGGAAGCTTGGTGTAGACCTTGCACACAGTTATCGCCCTTCCTAGATATGTCTTTTGAACTTCCTCAATGTCAGTTACAAAATCAAGACCGCTTAAATTTGGCAGCAACTCCGACTTCTTCGCTTCTATGTAACAATATGGAGAATAAGAATCGTCGTAGAAAATCTTCTTTTCACCGTTGGAAACCTGCCCGAAGATCCTCACAGTGACCTTGTTATCTATCACTATGTAATCTACATCTATCGGGAAAACCTCCACCTCTTGCATACTTTAGTATAGAATATTCACCCTAATAAGCCTTCCAAAAGGAGGGCCGCGATCGCGAGTCGAACGCGAAGTTTCCCGGGCCACAGCCGGGTGGTTTACCAGTTAACCTATCGCGGCCATACTTATAACTACATGTTATTCTTTACCAAATATCAAATAAAAATCAGTTGACAGTCACGGACTTCGCGAGGTTTCTCGGCTTGTCCGGGTTAATGCCCCTCTTCACGGCCGTGTAATAAGAAATCAGCTGAGCCACGATCACAAGCGGAACAAAACTGAAAACGCCTGCCTCTGGGACGTGCACAAATTCGTCAAAAACAGTGGAATTTGAAGGTGAAATTCCTATGATATGACCACCCCGTGCCTTTATCTCCTCCAGACCATAAAATGTTTCTTCCACAGGTTCAGTCACCGCAGCTATCACCTTTGATCCTTGAGATATCAGTGCCAGGGGACCATGCTTTATAGTTGAAAGATCAAAGGCCTCCGCATGGATGTAAGACACCTCTTTCATCTTCAGTGCGCCCTCCAATGAGATGAGATAGCCATAGTCCCTGCCGACATAGAATATATCCCCATCATCCTTGAGTTCTTCTGCTATCCTTTTTATAGCTGACAAAACGGATGGAACAAAAAGACTGTAAAGATTTAGGTTCAACAGCTTCAGATCATGCATTGCGCTTTCACTGCTTCCATTTGCATAAGAATTTATCATTTCAAGTAAGACCATCGTATTCATGAAGGATTTCGTCGCTGCAACGGCCTTCTCTATGCCCGCCATCATGTTTATCACAAGATCCACGTTCCTTGAAAGATAAGAGCCTTCCGTATTGATTATTCCTATCCTGAAGCCCTTCATCAGCTGAAGACTTCTGATCAGATCGGCTGTTTCACCGCTCTGTGAGATAATCACAAAAACATCATTCCTTTCAAAAAGCCTTGAAAAATTCTGGATGTCCTGGCCTTGGATAGCTATCGCATCTATCCCGGATTTCCTGAGTATAAGCGCACCATAAGCAGCCGCATGAAACGAGCTCCCTGCTCCCACGAGATATACCCTGTGAGCCGAGCGTATCTTTGACGCTGCCAATCTGACCTTGGAAAAATCATAGTTCTCAAACGATTTAAGAAGCTTGGATTGCTCATTTATCTCCTTAAGCATGAAGTGTCTGTATTTTCCCTTATCGAGCGATCCTGGAGAGATATCGACAGTATGAACGTCATGCTTGTCTTTTTTATTTAGCAGATTCTTGATTCTGACAGAATTTTGATTGAAGACAACCAAATCTCCATCGTGCAGAAAAACAACCTTGTTCGTGTATTTAAGAAAAGATGGTATGTCACTCGACACGAAAAAGCCGTTTTTACCCAAGCCAAGAACAAGGGGCGCACCGTGCTTAACCGCATACATATTACTGTCCCCTTTTCTCATGACAACAAAAGAGGAGGCGCCTTTAATTTCGTTGAAAACGGCTCTGAGAGCCCTTTCCATGCTATCACCCCTACTTAGCCTTTCCTCCAGCAAATGGGGGATAACCTCCGTATCTGTCTGTGAGACGAATCTGTGTCCGTCGAGGGAGACCTTGATGTCCTGCCAGTTCTCTATGATACCATTATGAACGACAGCTATCTCCCCCTTACAGTCAGTCAGGGGATGGGCATTTTCCTTCGATATTCCACCGTGTGTTGCCCATCTTGTGTGAAACATCCCTTGATTTGAGAAATTTTTGATTATTCTGTACTTATTTAATACAGACGCCGTGTCGCCAACATCTTTTCTTACTATTATATTTCCCTTGTCGATCAAAGCGCAGCCGAAACTGTCATAACCCCTATATTCAAGGTTCTTTATTCCGTCAACCAAGTATGGAACGGCATTGTCTTTACCAGAATAAGCGATGATGCCACACATAGAATATATAGATGAAAGGAGGATATATTTAAAGCTATCTTTAAGGAAAAAGGCTTATATTAAATAGAAGTTAATCATAAACCTATGAAAGGCGAAATACTCAAAAGGGAGGATGATTCTGTCATCAGAACTGACACAGAGATTTTTGATGACCTGCAAAAAGTTGAGAAAGTGCTAAACAGAAATACCTTGCTCATCATAGAGAGCTTGAGTAAGCGGGCTCTTCCAATAGATGATCTCTCAAAAGCCACAAAAATACCGATGAAGATGCTCAGAAAGTACCTTGAGACACTCGAAGAATATGAGATCGTAAAGAAAAACTCAAAAAGACAGCGTTATGAGGTGCTGACAAACGGTCTATCGCTGATATTCAACAAGGAAAAACTCCAGACGATGCCGACATCTGAAATAGATGCGAACACAAAGAAATTCTATGAGGAATTCATAAAAGACAACAAGTTCAATGGTTACATATGCGTCGGATCCCCTGACCCGCACGGTGATTACAGTGCTATTGCGAGGGATACGCACTTTGCTATATATCTTGGGATGTTCCTTGGAAAGCTTACGGATCTGCCACAGCAATCGCCAGTTGTCCTCGATACTGCGGTGATATCACGTAATCTCTACAAAAACAATCTGATACTGATCGGTGGCCCGGTTACAAATCTCATAACAAGAGACATAAACAACTTCCTTCCGATAAAATTCACAAAAGAGGAGGGCTGGGCGCTAAAAAGCCAGGATAAGTTCTACAACAGGGACTATGAGGGCATACTTGCCAAAATAAAGAATCCATACGATAAAACCAAGACAATAATTCTGATGGGGGGAATAAGAAACATCGGAACCCTATCCGCAATATTAGCCGCAACAAGATTCAGTAAATTCACCTTTAGAAGCTATGAAGGAACATATCCTTGGTACACGATGGTCAGAGGATACGATATAGATGGAGATGGAGAAATAGATTCTGTTGAGACTCAGGTTGGCTCAAGATGAACCGGTTATTCATTGCTATAGAGACTGACGAAAAGACGAGAGGATTGCTATGTGCTCTGATCGAAAACTTAAGGAGAGAGCTGCCCACAGAAAAATTCATTTCCTGCGATAAATTGCACGTTACTATCTTATTCCTGGGAGATACACAGCTTCCGGTCGAAAGTATCCTTGACGCTATAAAGAAAATAAACTTTGACATAAATATAACCATCAAGGGACTCGGCGCCTTCTACTTCGGAGATTTTCCACGCGTGCTGTTCGCTAAAGTGACGACCGACCTTAAACCGATACATGATGAGATCTGCGACGCATTGAAAATAAAAGATCCGAGATTCTCTCCACACATCACTTTAGCGAGACTGAAAAGCACAAAAAACATCGACAGCCTTGTAGAAAAATACGATGATTTCAGCGCTGAATTCAAAGCCAAAAACCTGTCCCTATTCAACAGCGATTATAAAAACTACGTCAAATTGGGACCCTTCTTCTAGTCATGAAATAAACAGCGAAGATCATCACAACAAACGTGATTATCATTGATAGGACGTTTGGTGACACTATAACGCTCATAATGTATGTGGAGCTCAGATAACCTGAAAGGAGCGGAGAAACACCTTTTGGAGCTGAGGAGATGTTGGTTGGGGGCAGGCTGCTTGGCGAGACTATCGAAACAGCCGTTCCCAAGGCAGTTATACTGAAAAAAAGAAGTATGATTATTATAAGCAAGGGGATCATTGAACTCCTAGAAAGGTATTTTTTCATCGCCTCCCCTGGAACACCCACTGCGCTCAAAAACAATACGGCTAGGAAGATGAAAAGAAGCAAAAGCATGACAGAAGGTACAAAAGCCATTATAAACTGAACGAAGACCACTGAAACAAGTGAAATCACGGCCACGGCAAGTGCAATTATTGCTGCTATGTCCTCCCTCTTGAACACATCCAATCTAGATATGAAACCGAAGGTGATAGCAAAGACAAGTAGAAAAACAAATGCGTATACTAGACCCGGCGTCAGTATCATATCTTATGCTTCAGGGTGTTTTACCCGCAGGGGGATTGCTACTTGAGCCACCGCCCCCAACTAGCATATAAACGACAAAGGCCACGAAGCCAAGAATTATAGCTGCAGCGATTATATCAGGCAAATATGCATATATGCTGGATAAGGAAAAGCCACTGGAAGGCACGACTGAAGAGGGAAGTAAGAAGTACGAAAATACGCCCCCGCCTAAGAAAAGTATTATCAGTGCAAAGGCAAAGATCCCCCAGGTTATGTAACTACCCGTTTTAGACTTCATATCAACCCCTGCAAGGGCTGTTACAATGAGTATTGCAACAAGAATCAATGCGGTTACACCCAAGGTGGAGGACATATAAACCAACACAGGGTTGACCCATGCAACAGTAACAGCGAAATAGGCTATTATCATCGCAACCAGACCTCTGGCCGCTTTATTCTGAGGATCTTTGAAGAAACCGACATTCTTTAGAACGGTGCTGAGTATAGCCATGAGCAGAAGAAAAGCAAGCCAGAATTCTATTGGATTACTTACATTTGCAGGCGTTATGGCCTGTAAAGAGGTTGAAATCATTGAATAAATCGACGCGACTACCATAACTAATACATGACTTGATCAATATTTAAACTTTTCGCACTCCCTCAGATCATCTGCTGAGAGCGTAGATCGCACCAATGAAAATAACCGCTATCACAACATACGGAAGATAATTTGTGGCTGAGCTAACAATGTTTGATGGAGGAACGAAGATGTAGGCTAGAAGAGCGATCAATATTATTGATATAATTACCCCTAATATAAACTTAGCAACTTTTGATAGTTTCGGCTGACCCGTGCCGAAGCCCGTCTGTACCATAGAGAAGACCACGATTATAAGGAAAAGAACCACAACGATCACTGCAGCCACAGGAAGGAGGATATATGTAAGCTTCAAAGTGTAATTTGTCGTTGCAAATATTATCGCCAAAACAAGAGCGATTATCGAATTGATATCGTGCTTATCCTTGAAGATTTCACTTTTCTCTAAAACACCATAAACGATCGCAAAAACCAGCAAAAAGGGAAATAAGAATGATTCCATCCCGCTGTAAAGGAGGGAAACAGAGGAGTAGGGAGCTGAGACAGTACCTGTTGCCGTAGCATTCGAAGCTAGTAGCAATCCATTTATCATAGTAAAGTAATGAGCGACGGAATATTTAAGCTTCAATTTTTCTTAATAGTCTCTCCGCTTCATCCTTCAGATAGCCAGTGAACAGTATATCTCCAGAAGGAGAAATGAGCATCTCCTTTCCATTGTTTTTAACCAAAAGAGAGTCTCCAACGATCCTCTTTTTTCCCTTCAAAAGCCTCTTAATATTTTGAATATTAACATCGTGCTGAACAGACATTTTTATTGAATTTCCGCACAATTGTATGAAATCCAATGAAATACGCTGGTTGAAATACCTCTTCACACAGATTGAACATTCCTTGCTCTTTTTCAAATGAACAGTCTCGATCCTTCTCTTCTCTGCGTCTATCGATATGAACCCGTGGCTCCTGCCGCTCTTCATAAAAAAGGATAGCTCATCAACGCCTACTGAAGAAACAAAAGAAGCGTAGACCGGAGAAAGCCTATCACAACCTGTCCTGCTCAATTTATCAAAGACTCCTCCGTATATACATTCAAGACATGCCTCCCTCCCATCCATCAAATAAACACTTCCCTTTGCGCCATGAGCTGACAGAGAAAGCAAGGGGATCTTTTCCTTCACGGCCAGTGCATTCAAGAGAAGCTTTGTCTCAACATTATCAGTGCAATCGACGATCACCGTGTGTTTCCCAAGGGGAAGATTCTCCATATTTCTTCCAGTTACATAGAAATTATGACCCACTAGCTCCGTCGGTCTCAAAACGGTTTTTATTTTCATCAATGCATCTGTTTTGTACAATGCTTTTCGAGCATCCTGAAGGCTGAAAATGGGCTGATTTCCTATGTTTTCTTCCCTTACGATGTCTCCATCGAAAACATCTATCCTGTCGACTCCCAATCTCCCCGCTGAAAGCAAAAAGAAGCTGCCCAGCGCTCCAGCGCCGACTAAAATCAACCGTCTGATTTCCATAAACGATAACTATTTATTTAAACTGAAACATTTAAAATACATTACTTTGTTAATAAGGAAAGGAGGATCCATGTACGAACTTGTCACATTAAGGGATAAGATAAGGGTAGAACCCCAAAACATATCGAAAGACAAGAAGAACGCTATAAAACAGCAGATAAAGCAGGAATACATCGGAAAAATCATCGATAACAGGATGCTAATAGTCGGCTTTATCGATATAATAAAGATAAACGAGGGCATAATAATACCAAACGATCCTGCCGTGTTCTATGACACTATTTTCAATGTCCTTGCATATCTCCCCATGTTGCATGAGACTGTGAGAGGGCAGGTTACTGAGATCAGCGAGATTGGAGCGATGGTAAATATAGGCCCTATAGATGGACTTGTACACATATCACAAGTGATGGATGATTTTGTTGATTTCTCGAAGAACGCTCTTGTGGGAAGAAAGAGCAAGACGTCTGTAAAGGTCGGCGATACTGTAATAGCAAACATCTCCGTTATTTCCACTAAAGGGATGATGAAGATCGGTCTCACAATGAGAAGCCCTGGCTTGGGTAAGCTGGGAAAGAAAAAGGAAAAATCCAAGGCATGAATTATGGTACTAAGAGCATGCAGAGTCTGTAAGTATCTCACGGAAGGCAAAAAATGTGAGATGTGCGGAAGCGAAGACCTGACGACTAAATGGAAAGGAGTGATCAATATCGTGGATCCGGGGAGGTCTGAAATAGCGAAAGAATTAGGGATCACAAAACCTGGAAAATATGCACTGTCGGTGGAATGATATGGAAATCAAAGTACTCTCGGAACATGATGATAAATATCTGGATAGGAAGATTGTAAATTTCAGTGTAAAGCTCGAACCAAATGAAAATATCGATAAAAATGCAATTAAAACAAAACTGATGGAAGGATACAAGGAAGGCTTCCCGATAATATACACGATAAAGGGAGTATATGGGATAAGGGAAGCGAAAGGGGTTCTGCACATATATAAAAACGAGGACAGTGCAAAAAAGCTACTGCCTAAGTATGTGCTGATAAAAAACGGGGTAATACATGGCGAAGAAAAAGAAAGCACAGAGAAAAGCAAGTGATGTTTGGCATATATATAAAGTTGAGGGCGACAGGCTTGTCACGACCAACAAGGTGTGCCCGAAATGCGGAAGCGGAGTCTTTCTAGCGGAGCATAAGGACCGCTGGAGCTGCGGAAGATGCGGCTATACCGAGTTCAAGAACAAACCGGGCTCATGAGCTACCCTTTTCCTCATTCTTTAATCAGAAGGTGTTCACTTGAATCATCGCCCGTTCATCATAACAGAGGTACTTTCTGAGTGGTAGTTATATTATTAGTATATTGATATACAAGTATAAATTCGTTCTGTGGGCTGTATAGGGAGCCCAATCCTATCTTTGATAAGCTCTTATTCAGCAGCGTCGGAGTCTGACCATTCTCACTCTCATAAACCAACCAGAAAGAATTTTGTGTGTCGCAGATATTTTTCAGAAACAATGTCGATGATGGTAGACAGATCTGACCGTTTGAAACTGAATAAGATATATTTGAAAACTTGAATAGTGTTGTCGTTAGGTTTAGAAGGCTGGTTATGTTTTCTGCTGAAAGAACCGATATTTGAATCGGAGATTGCTCAGCTATGATCGAGAAGTTTGAATTATACTGATTAAAAGTTGTCTGATTCCTCAGCAATTGTGTCGGAACAAGCACGATGAGAGAAACATTGTTTGAATTAGCTTGCCGAGGTATAAAGAAGAACAATGAGGCTATAAAAGCGATTGCGATGAGTATCGCAGCTATCTGCTTTAAAATCCTTGGAACCATACAAAATTTCAAATCACTTTACTAATATATAACCCGCTAAGGCGATTATAAGAATGATAGCTAATCCAACCAAAAAGCCCGGAGGAAAGGTCAAAATAAGTGCTATAAGGATCAAGCTTGTGATCACCGAAAAAGCGACCCTCACTGCATCCCTTGACTTATATGCTCCAACGCCGTATCCCACACCCAGGAAGAAGAAGGTTGTCACATATACAAGTGCACTTATAGCGATGGTGCTTATGTAAAGCAACGATTCAGAGCTTGACGATGCAGTTAGAAAACCGATGGCACTAATCACTATTATCGGTATCAGGGCAGTGAAAAGAAGCTTATACCCTTCACTCTTGACCATGAAATGCGGAAGAATGCCATCCGATGAGAGATCATGCAAAACTTTGTCACCTGCATTCATAAGCGCAAAGGCAATAGTTAAGATCACAAGTATCGACAATCCAATAATAATAGGAGCGCCTATTCCTATCCCTGGAATTAGCGTGGATATATTCGCTGTAAACATAGAAGCTATGGACGCGACGAAGTGCGGATTCATCGATAAATAGCCTGAAACCAGATAAACCAGTGTTTGAATCACAAAGAATATCAGCATGGCGCTTAATACAGAAAATATCAGTGCTTTCGCAACTTTTGTCCTGTCTTTGCCCCTGTAAACTATAGGTATGCTCTCAAAACCACCATACATCCAAAGGAACAGGACGAGAACAAATGAAAACACCCCAATCGGTCCGAAATCACTGAGCGTGAATGAGTAACCTACGTGGGCTGATGGATAAGGACTGATTCCAACGCTATAAACCGCCAAAGAACCTACCACAATCAAAAGAAGCACAAAGAATACCTTCAACGCACCGATGAAATTCATCGACTTCTTCTCGACACGGTAAAACAGAAGAACAGCCATGATCACAAATATTACATCAACTATCAACAGCGAAACGTACGGATTCAAATTGAAGAAGGCGACCAGCTCATCCATAGATGCGAGCCCAGCAGCAATAGTTGTGATTATGAATGAAATCACAAGCAAGAAACCATACAAGAATGAATACTCCTTGCCCAAAACACCCTTAAGGAAAGAGTATGGATCAACGCGGTGTCTCAAAGAAATATCATATATCAACATCCCAATCAGAAGCGCCAAGAAACCGGCTGCGATCACTAAATATATCGATAGAAGTCCATAATAGACGATCGTAAGTATGGGCAAGATAAGTATACCAAGACCAATTATAGTCCCCAGACCATGAAGATACAACTCTAGAGTCGAATGTTCACTAATGCCTGAAACCT
>JAGDXV010000023.1:0-17498 GCA_023261805.1 Candidatus Parvarchaeota archaeon
ACTGTTCCACCGACAGTGGATCCCTTATATCCATTGCCATTGGTTGTTGCATTCTCCACAAAAGCACCCCAAGTATCAGGTTTAGTTGTAGCGAAGTTAGGTAAGTAAGTATAGAAAGTACTTGTGTTCTCTGCCGTGGTTAGAGTTACTTTGCTTCCCGTAGGCTCTGTGTATACTAATTCAGAGCCTGTATAAGAAAGATTGCCGCGCTCATTTGTCAAAGGAACTGTGGAGAATGAAGTTCCATTGCTGGCAAACAAGCCGCTTGTACCTTGTACAAAGTAATAGGTATTACTCGTTGCTCCTGAGACAGACGCTACAGGACCCTTCACCCTTACAGCAAAGATTGACGCGTTAAACAGAACATTTGATACAAATGGATTCAATACTCCTGACGTGGCGCGACCAGAAACTCCTTTTTGGTTGAATATGGTTATGTTATAACCGCCGACCTGGTAGGTTTTATTCGTTGGCGTAATGACCTTTGGATTCGTAGTTGTGGATGCTGTATAATTCAAAGCTCCTGTAATATTCCACGCCTTGATGTTACTTAAATCAGCACCAGAAACAGGCGCATTAAGGGTCAAACTACCACTTGCAATTCCTTTGCCACCGATGGTAGCATTTCCAGAAGTTATCGAACCGGCATTGGTATTAGACAAATTTATCGTGCCATTAATCGTAGTTAGATTGCTCACCAATTTGCTTACATTACCAGATGCACCGCTGAAATCGGCGTATATAGAATCAGCCAAAACTCCGCTACTTGATAATCCACTAACTGATCCTGATCCGGAAGTTAGATTTCCACTAACCGAGTCTGAAGAGGTAGCAGTTGCTAAAGCAGTAGTAACTTTAGTGAGATTACCGAATTTGATGAATGCACCTTTGAAATTTGTAACATACGCTCTAACGGTACCATTTAATTTATAAGTCCCAGTAGAATTCTGAAGATAGTTATCTTCAGTAATACTGGCATTACTGAAATTCCCAATTGTTAGATTTGCATTTTTTGTTACATTAAGAGTTGGTGCAAATTTAGATGTAAAATTAATATTTCTGACAGTATCGTTTAATACTAATGTTGATACTGATCCATTCAACAAAAGCAAGTACGTCTTTCCACTATTAAGCACAACTGATTTGTCTGTAGTAATATTTACTGCTTTTACACTTGAATCTAAGGTTACATTTATTCCGTGAGTTGTACCATTAGGAGATAATGTCGCAGTAACATTCTTAAAAAATACCGGAGAACTTGAAACTAAACCCGAGAGCGTTCCAGCAAAGTTAGACAATGAACCCGAGGCGGTGCTATTATGTAATAAATTAATTGTGTCTGTCTTATTTAATGTGCCGGTCCCCTTCAATGTCTCTGGGCTGAAGGATACGGCGAAATAATTTCCACCAGGGAATGCGTATACAAGCCTGTTTATATCATTCAAAGAGTTTAGCTGAGGAAAGGCTATGGATCCCGGTGAACCCGTGGCAGAAACATTTGTCCAGTAGTTATATTTGCTTATCTTAGGAAAGACGTACTCTGAAGAAGCGTTAACATACTTTCCGCTTGAAACATTGAAGATCTTCTGAAAGCCCTCCAAAAGAAGGTCTGGGACACCGGTTCCATTCTGCGTAAGTTGACCCCTGTAATCTATACCAAAGGCGACGTTAGGAAGACCTGCGGTGTAATTGGCGAAGATCAAACCGCTGCTCACATTATTGACCTGAAAAGTATCAACGGATGGACCGCCAACGGTGACGCTCGCATTACTCATACCAGTCTCGAAGACCGGCTTCAATGGTAATAATGAAACGTTTGTAAGATCGTTTGGAAGCTCAAAGGAGCTTGTCGAGGTGAAAGAATAAGGTAAAGTTTCGTTATCTGTTCCGTAGAAAGAGATTTCACCGTTAGACTCTGTAGCATTGTATGCACCCAGACCGAATACATTTGCGTATTTCTTTGTACCGTTGACTAAGTTCTGGACGTAGTTTGCCGTCGAAACACCTAAGCTGCTCAAAAAGTTGCCGGTGTTGTTCTCGATGACATTCGACCCTATTTTCAGTGTAACGCCGTTCACGGTGTGCTGAGTACTGAGGTTGAAATACTGCGCAGCACCGCCGTTGACACTGAGTTCTATCTCATTCGTTGTGCCTGTCGATGTCAACACAGACGAAAGACCGATCAATGATACCTTGGTTGAATTGACTGTTACAGTCGAAGGGATCTGTACATTACTAAAGGAAGTTATCTGACCAAACGTCATATTAACTCTGCCACTAGTGTTCGTAGCATTCGTAACAGTGTACATTTTATTGCCGATGAGATACTGAAGACCGTACGACTTTGCTACTGGAACTATCTGCGTTTTTGCTTTTGAGATGTTTTCAACATAGGAAACCAGCTTGTAAGTTCCATAAGGAAAGAGAAGATTCAAACCAGCAAAAACCGGGGAAGGACTTATCGTAACGTTTTCAACGGCAGTGTAGTTCTCCCCTCCCACTGAATAGTTTATAGCCCTAAGAATGACGCTGCTCGGAGAAAAAGAAGGCAGGGAAGAACCAGTCGATGATAAAACACCGTTGGTCATGGCCTTTTCGCTCACTACTGTTTTTCCTAGGGTTATCGAACCTGTGACGGATGAGGAATGCTGTGCAGCAGCTGCGGCTACTAGACCGGCTGCGATGTATGTTGCACCGACATTATCTATAGGTTGCGCACTAGCTCCGACTACAACAACTGCATTGACCGCTCCGTTCTGGACGAATGGTCCAGGAAGGGAAGATAAAGAGTATGTGGGCGTTGCAGCAAATACCGTCGCTCCCAATGCAGCTCCTAAGAATAATGCACCTGTTGTTATTGCCGCTGCTTTTTTGGCAGCACTAACTAACTTCGCTTTCATGATTATACCTCCTTGTTTTTTAGGTTGCTCGGACCTTTTTTACAAAAACATAGGCTAAATGCCTGTCATAATAGAGTATTTCTCTATTTATAAAGCTTTCGGTCCCCTATTTTCAAGGCTTTTATTGCAGAAATTTGTAATTATTAGATATATTTGTGAACACTATGAACACAGATTTGATGATTGACGATGATGTGGACCCATATGACGATGTGAGCGGAATATGGGAGGATATACCGGAGAAAGATAAGAAAAGATTGATGAAGGCTTGGTCGGACAAAAAAGAAACAAAACACTATATCGGCTGAAGAGTGTTTTTATAAAATGTGAGCGGGAAAACCTATACTCTTTAGAGGTGGGATGAAAGCGAACAAAAAATGGAAAACATAAATAATGGCAAAGACAAAGTAACAGTATGATAACGGCATACAAGTTTAGGCTGTATCCATATGAGGAAGCTAAAGCTTCCAATAGGAGCTGGAAGCCCATGAATTCATTCATGGAGGATATCACATGTCTATGGAGATAAAAGGAAAGTATGGACACAGTTTCTTACTTCAAAACTATTTCTGAACAAGTAAGAAGAGAATATGATTACATAAACTCCTTTAAACCCGTCGACTTTTCGATCGCAAGCGATTCCGCTTCGAGGGTGGAGGGTCTTCTCTCCACAGTCCTTCCAGGGCTGATGCACAGCGGGATAGCGGAATTTATAAGGGAAGAGGAAAAGAAATACGGACCGAATGACTGGCATGTTGCGATAAACGTTGCCAAAGAGATGGCCTCTTCCAAATTCGTGAAGTTTGATGATGAACTTTCTGCGGTCGAGGCAGGTATAAGAGCTGGTCTTGCCTACATAACTTCGGGGATAGTCTCTGCCCCTTTTGAAGGTTTTGTGAAGGCAGAGTTCAAGAGGAGACAGGATGGAAAACCATACATAGCTTGTTATTTTGGTGGTCCGATCAGGGCTGCAGGGGGAACGGCAGCAGCCGCCACGATCGTTATAGCTGATGCACTGAGGGCCTTCTTTGGAATAGGTTCTTACGATCCTTCAGAAGATGAGATAGGAAGGATGAAGGTTGAGGTGTCAGATTATGATGAATTTGAAGCGAGGCTGCAATATCTTCCAACAATCAACGAGATTGATTTTCTCATGCGTAATCTTCCGATAGAGATAGAGGGGGATCCCACCTCTGAGAGAGAGGTGTCAGCTTATAAGAATCTTCCAAGGATAAAGACAAACAGAATAAGAGGCGGGGTCGCTCTGGTTTTATCAGAGTTGGCACAGAAATCGTCTAAACTTCTTAAGATCTTCAGCAAATTTGATCGGGAGGATCCGGTCGTGAAGGATTTTGCGTTCTTAGAGAAGTATCTAGTTATTAAAGAAAAAGAACATGGAGAGGAAACGAAAGAGAGCGAGAAGACGGGAGTCTTGCCGAATTACAGGTACTTGGAGGAGATAGCTGCTGGAAGGCCAGTTTTCTCATATCCTTTGACAAGCGGTGGGTTCAGGCTAAGGTATGGTAGGAGCAGACTTTCAGGTCTTGCAGCGGCTTCAATAAATCCAGCCACACAAATGATACTGGGCGGATTTGTCGCAACAGGTTCACAACTTAAGGTTGAATTGCCTGGGAAAGCATGCGCTATTACAACGTGTTCTACAATCGCTGGTCCAATAGTCAGGCTAAAGGATGGAAGTGTGATTAAAATAAATGATCTCGATTCCCTTTCTGAAATAATATCGGATGTCGATAAGATTCTATATTTAGGCGATATTCTTTTCAATTATGGTGACTTTCTTGAGCAGGGTCATGTGTTGATGCCGTCCCCCTTTGTTGAGGAGTGGTGGGAGAGGATCGTCGAGAGTAAGGGTTTGCTGGATAAGGCGGAGGGACTCAAGACCTTTGATGAGCATATCAGATTTTCCTCAGAATTTTCAATACCTCTTCATCCAAAATTTGTAGATTTTTGGAGTCAGATCAGCTACCAGGAGCTTTCTGAACTCATAAAATTTGTTTATCAGTATGGAAAGGTTGAAGTTCAGACTCATATAGATGGAAGCAGCGATAAGGTGATCTCTTTTCCTGTTGATGATAAAATAAAAGGGATAATCGAGAAACTAGGTACGGAGCACAGGGTAATAGACTCAAAGATAGTGATAGAGAAGGCAGATCCTTTTGTGTATCTTCTTGGGGTGAACAGATTTTCATTCAATGATATCTCCCGAATACTCGACAAAAATAGCGATGTACTGTCGGTGCTTAGTGAGATATCCGGCGTGAAGATCATGGACACAGCTGGGACCTTCATAGGCTCAAGATTAGGGAGGCCGGAGAAGGCGAAAATGAGGGAAATGGAAACGAATCCAAATGTTATATTTCCTGTGGGAGAGAGCGGAGGAAAGACTAGGAATATCGTCCTTGCTGCCAATTCAACATGCGAAGCGGAATTCGGTACATTTTTCTGCGAGTCTTGCAAAAAATATTCGATTTACCCCGTCTGTGAAACCTGTGGAAAGAGAAACATACCTGTGTATACTTGCAGGGTATGTGGAGAAAGAGTGAGGGAAAAGTTTCATCACGGAAAGGAGACCATCGCAAAAGCAAGGATGAAGATAGACTTATCTAAATATCTTGAGGAGGCATACGCCCGCTTAGGCTTTACTGAGAGGCTGGATGTCATAAAGGGAGTGAAAGGAGTTTTCAATGCGATTGGTGAGATAGAATTTCTGGATAAAGGAATACTGAGGGCTAACTATGGATTGAATGTCAATAAGGATGGCACAGTCAGATTTGATGCCATAGAAGTTCCTATAACACACTTCAAGCCGAAGGAGATAGGTGTTGATATAGAAACCCTGAAAAAATTAGGGTATGAAAAGGACATATATGGCAAACCTTTAGAGAGGAGCGATCAGATATTGCAGCTTTTCCCTCAGGATGTAATACTCCCTGCCTATGGAGATAAAGATAACAACGCTGCGGATGTCTTTGTCAGGGTTTCAAACATGGTTGATGATCTGCTTGTTAAATTTTATCACAAAGAAAAACTGCTTGATGTCAAAGATTCGAAGGATCTTGTTGGAAAACTAGTTATAGGTTTGGCACCCCACACCTCCGCCGGAACAGTTGGAAGGATAATCGGATTCTCAAAGACCCAGGGCCTTTTCATGCATCCCTTTTTCCATGCATCCATGAGAAGGAATTGTGATGGTGATGAAGCGGCAGTGATGCTGTTTGAGGACGCACTTTTGAACTTTGATCATCTGCTTTTGCCAGAAGCTAGAGGCGCAAAATACATGGATGCTCCGCTCGTGATATCCGATGTAATAGATATAAATAGCGTGGATTCAGAAGCCTACAATCTTGACATAGTTTCAAAATATCCTCTTGAATTCTATGAGGCGACATTAAAGTATGCAAAGCCATCAAGTGTGATGATAAGGACCGTGAAATCTATACTGAATGATCCATTTTCTCCTATATTTTTTACCCACGATACTGATGACTTGAACAAAGGGGTGAATTTTTCGGCTTACAAATCACTAGATACTATGTCTAGCAAAGTTGAGGAGCAGATGAAACTTGAGAGTAAGATAAGGGCGATAGATGCATCAGACATAGCAAGGATAATAATAGAAAAGCATTTCATAAAAGACATAAAGGGAAACCTAAGGAATTTCGGTACCCAGGAATTCAGGTGTACAAGGTGCAATGCAAGATATACGCGCCCACCATTAACAGGAAGATGCCTTAAATGCGGCGGGAATCTCGTGCTGACTTCAAGCGAGGGAAACATCAAGAAATACCTTGATATCTCACTTCAGATAGCTGAGAAATACAAAGTACCACAGTTTGTACAAGATCAGTTGATACTTCTGAAGGAAGAACTGGAAACCATCTTTGGGAAGAGGGAAGTTAAGCAGGTTAAACTTTCAGCTTTTTGATTGTTCTACTAATTCAATCAGATTGTCCACGAGGTCGCTCATTATCTGCTCCCTGCTGATTCCATTTGCCTTTAGAGCTATTCTTTTCTTTCCAAAGGCGTTTAGAGATATCTCATATCTTGGTGTCTCCTCTCCTTTTATTTTTTTCACATGCACGCTGATGCTCTTTATTCCCCCGCTTTCGGAGAGAAATTTTTCATGTCTAAATATCTTCGATCTGACAAGCAATCCGAAGTCGAGATCGTATTCACCGGATATCTCTACGTTTATAGGTTTTTCCTCTTTTCCTTCCCTAAGGAGAGATAGAATTTTGAGTCTGCTCAATATCCCAACAGGTCTATTTTCAGCGTCGATTATAACAGTCGCCTTTATTCTTAGCAATAGCATCATCTCCAGTGCCTTCCTCAGATTTAGCGTTGGGACTATCGATGGAAATTCCCTTCTTATCAGACTCATCACATTTTCTTCCCGGCCTTTTGGTGGCTGGTGATCGAGCTTCCCGCTTTTCTTTCCAAGGGTCTTTCTGAGATAATAGGACAAAACATCCGTAAGGAAGATCTCCCCAACAACCTTTCCAAAGTTATCAATTATCGGTAAGCCATCTACATTGTTCATTGACATCAGTTTCATAGCGAGTTCTATGGAATCCTCCTGCCTAAGTATTGGGAACCTTGCGATGAGCACGTCTGATACTTTTAAGTTATCGAAAACATGATTGTTTATCAGAAGACGCAGGATATCAAAATCGGACACGATGCCGACCAGTCTCCCCTCATCTATCACAGGGAGGCCCGTGATACCGCTTTCAAGCATCAGATCTATCGCTTTTTCTATGGAATCTTTCGATGATAAAATCGGGGAGCTCCTTACAAAGTTTTCCACTTTTTCATTGTTCGATTTGATTTTTTCAGGTATATCATAGTATACCAAAAGTCCCTTAAACTTTCCTTTTGAGAGTACGGGTATCTCTTTTATGCCTTTTGTCTCCATCATAGAGATGGCTTTTCCAATTGGAGAGGTCTCGTTGGTAGTTATCACTTTTTTGGTCATTATCTTTGATATGTTCACACAAATCACCCTTTTCTATGTTTGTAGAAGGTTATCAGCCCGGAGGCTAGTCCAAAAACAAAGAAAACCATGAACGATAAGTATGCACCCATCTGGTATAAAGCGTTAGTTGTGAAGACTCCAAGATAGCTTATCACCGTCAGCACAGTAAGCGGGGAAAATGGTAGGAAGATCAAAAGTCCAAGTAGGGGCAGGATTGAGAATATTATTGTCATGACACCTCCGGCCATGCGTTTTTCTCGCTCCTCAGTCTTCATGTAAATAAAGAACGAAATAAACAGGAAAACATCGGAAATCACCATCAGCGGCACGAAAAGGAAGACAGCATCCTTGAGTGCTGTCATGCCTGCCATTATTAGCAGTTGATTTGCCGCCGAAACGTTATACGCACTTAGTTCATTCTGTAGGCTGGTTTCATTGGCCGTCAGGATGTTATAATTTGAGTAAATCATTATGATGATAAGTATCAATCCGGCCGTAGCGGCTGTCAAAGCGAACCATCCCTGCAGATCATATTTATCGTTTTTGTAGTTCATACCTTAGGTAATTCAACCTCTTTGTCGATTATGTTTTGATGAATTGCGGATTCAAGCTCTATCCTCTTTTCGACTTCAGCGACTTTTTCCCTCACATGTATTGCAACATCAGGATCTACAGAGATGTCATCTATTCCGCACCTTACAAGGAATTCGACAACCTCATCGTATTCTGATGGCGCCTGTCCGCAGATCGATACAGTTTTGTTATCCTTGTGAGCCACTTTTATCAGGAGGTTTATCGCCCTTTTCACCGCTAGATCGCGCTCATCAAATCTGCTGCTCATTAAGCTATTGTTTCTATCTGAGCCAAGTATAAGCATTGTCAAATCGTTCGATCCTATCGAGTATCCATCTATGAAGGGGTTGAATTTATCAGCGAGCAGTATATTGCTTGGTATCTCTGCCATTAGAAATACCTTGAAGTCTTCGCTCCTCTCCAGCCCATTTTCTTCCATTATGCTAAGCACTTTCTTGAGCTCATCCACAGTCCTTGTGAAGGGTATCATGACCCACAGGTTTTTAAGCCCGAATTCATCCCTGACTTTCTTCACAGCCTTGAGTTCCAGCTCGAAAGCTGGCTTGTATTTATCATCATAATATCTTGAGGCTCCTCTCCATCCAAGCAGGGGATTGTCCTCCTTCGGCTCAAATTTGTCCCCTCCCTTGAGATTTGCATATTCATCCGTCTTGAAGTCGCTGAACCTCAGTATGACCGGTCTTGGCGAGAAAGCCTGGCACACCGTTCTGACGTTTTCTGCCAGGGTATCAACCATATACTGGCTTCTTCCATTTGCGATCAAGGATAAAGGATGTTCGCCTATCTGTGCCCAGACAAATTCCTCTCTTAATAATCCAACCCCATCGACAGGCAATTTTGATACCTCCTCCGCATTTTTAGCCTCTGAAAGGTTTACCATTATTTTAACGCCAGTGACAGGAAATTCCGCGTTGCCTGCGGCTTCTATCTGTGTATTCTGTGGTCCCTCCTTCTGTGCGCTCTTCATTTCTCCAGCATATACGATACCATTTTTAGCGTCCAGCGTGATCATCTCTCCATTTTTGATGGTTTCGGTTGCTTTCTTCCCGAAAGCGCTTGTTCCAACGATACACGGGACGCCAAGTTCTCTTGAAACTATCGCCGCATGGCAGGTCATCCCTCCCTCGTCCGTGATTATCGCTTTTGCCTTCTGCATCGCGGGTACCCAATCAGGTGCCGTCATCCTTGTGATGAGTATCTCTCCCTCTTTGAATTCACCGATGTCCTTAACATCTAAAATAATGTGAGCAGGTCCGCTGGTGACACCAGGCGAGGCTGGAAGGCCCTTCAGAAGGACCTCATTTTGGCCTTCCTCTACCTGCGATGAGCTTGCCATTTCCTCCGGTTTTTTGCTCCACGCGGTCTCGAAACGTGCCTGCACTATGAACAGTTTATCTCCTCTTTCATCCATCGCCCATTCTATGTCCATAGGATGGTTATAATGTTTCTCTATCTCAGCCCCGTACTTGGCTAGTTGTATTATCTCTTCATCGGTTAAGCACTGCGAGGAAGCCATTTTTTTGTCGACAGGCTCCTCCTTTGTGCCGCCTGTTTTGAGGATCTTGAGCATCTTTGTCTTCTGTTTTGATATCAGTTTGTTTCTTATTTTGAAGGTGTTTTTATCGACATAGTATGTGTCCGGTGTGACCGTGCCCTGTACGATGTATTCTCCGAGGCCATAGCTTCCCTCGATCATTATGACACTCGTGTCACCATTTGATACGTCCAATGTGAACATCACGCCGGCAGCCTTTGAAAATACCATCCTCTGGACAGCGACGGCCAGTGCGACCTTGTCCTCAGATATGTTCATCTTTCTTCTGTAATATATTGATCTGTCGGTGAATAGGCTCGCATAACACTCCTTTATTTTATCTATGAGCTCCTTTTCTCCGTGTACATTCAGATAGGTTTCCTGCTGTCCTGCGAAGCTCGCCTCCGGAAGGTCTTCGGCTGTCCCTGAAGATCTGACGGCGACGAACTCCTGCCCTTCCTTTTTAACGAGTTCACGGTAGTGCTTAAGGATCTCATCGCTTAATTCTTTACTTATTTTTGCTGACATTATCATCTCCCTTATTTTCTTTCCAGCGGCACTTAGAGCCTTTGTGTTCTCGACGTCCAGTCCCTCCAATGTCGCTTTTATCTTCTCCCCAAGCTTGTTTTCGGAGATGAATTTTCTATACGCGTATGCCGTTGTTGAGAAGCCATTCGGGATCGGAACCTTCACACTGTTATACATCTCCCCGAGATTGGCCGATTTTCCTCCTACAAGAGGGGTGTCATCCTTAGATATTTGATTGAACCACAGAACCAATGATGTGGATTTATCCATTCCTATTTATAACCTCCTTTTAAATATAAACCTTTCTAAGAGGAGAAATATAGTTACTCATGAAAGGTGGAATAAAGCGTTTAAATAACAAAAGTTTATATGGTATTAATCATGTCAACAGAAAAAATAGGGGTTCTGCTCCCCTTCTTTGATCAGATAGAATCCAGCAGGCGCATCTCTTTTTTAATGGATATAGATGCCAAGGTGGAAAGGGGCTCCATAGCGATAATTGGAAATGCGAATATTCCCTCCCACATCAAACTCGAAAATTTATCGATCCTTGTTTATCACCATCCCAATTCTATCAGCAGGGCGTTCAGACGAGGTTTTGAGATAGCTCTGGAAAATAATGTAGACAAGATAATTACATTTGAGGATTATTCCAGCGATAATTCAACCTGGTTCGCACCTTATTTGCTTTTTGAAAACCTTGTGGAATCGGGAAAAAGGGATCTCTTTGAGACAATCCTGACGGAAATCACGAATCTTATCTCTCTGAAAAGCGTTTACAGCGCCTTCTCTATGAACAGGATCCTCAACAAGGAAGCCATGAAGATGGCGGTTGAAAAGGTGAGAAGCGACAGGAATTTTGCGCTGAAGCTGACAAACGTTTTGAGCGAGAATGGAATAAAGGTAACAGAGATAATAAGGAACGATAAGAGACATTCAAGGAAGAATATGAACATAAAGCAAGCTATAGCTTCGGTTGTAGATAGCGTGAACACATCAACGATTCTTTATAGTATCTCATCGGCGGCGACTTATCTTCTCAATATATTCATCGTGTATTTCAGCATCAGCCTGGGTCTTTTATACCCATTTTCACTTTTAATAGGGCAGGAGATCAGCCTTATTTCAAACTTTGCTGTCACAAGACACATCAGCTTGCGTAAGAGAAATCTCTCATTTTCTTCACTTGGAAAGTATAATGGGATAATCCTTTCCTTTGTTGCCCTAGATGTGCTGATCATCGCCTTGATAGAGCATTATATGCCTTGGTTGGATCTTCCGACATCTATACTTGCGGTGGCGATCACTGTCATCGTATCTGTAACATCGATGATAACAATAAACAGGTTTGTTTGGGGCAGCGGTAATCCGAAGATTAAATATTCTTAATGCTTTTGTAGCTTGTTTTTTGTTCTAATCAGAAGTTCTTCCAATATGAAGGTAAGAAGTAATTCTATTATAGTCAGTAGTATATCAGCAAGTGCCAATTCATACAAATTTTCAACACGCAGAAAACCAAAAGCATACAACAAAGCGGTCTCCAATATTGATGTCACGATTGCAGCCAGTACAAGCTCCACGGTCAATCTTTTCATCTTACCTGTAACTTGTCTGCTTCAATGCCCTGGCTGCACTTCTGTATGGTTTTTGAGGCTCAGTCGTTCTCTTATCGTCTACGAGGAGTGTTCTATCATATTCTATAAACTTTTTGTGCAATGATTTCTCCTTCGAAGCAAGAGCTTTTGCTATTACTGATCGGACAACGCTTGCCCTTCCGACGGGGCCGCCGCCCCTCACTTTTATGTCTATGTCATACTTCTTGTATGTTTCATTTGATAGCACAAGAGGCGTCTGTATGTAGAGAGACAGAAATTTGTCATTGTACGCATCTATCAGCTTTCCATTTATCCGTATCTTGCCTGTTCCCGACCTGATCTTTCCACGTCCTATCACACTTTTACGCTTCGCTATTATTATCTTATCTGCCATCATCCCTTCAGTAGCCGGGAGAGTTCACCGACGCTTAACTTATGCACCGGCTTTTCCTGGCTTATCTTATCCATTTGTAAGGCATCCTTTCCTTTATATTCTTCAGGAACCCCACTAAAAACCTTTATTTTTTTCATCGCTGTCCTTCCAATTTCGCTGTCCTTTCCTATCATCCCTTTTATTGCGCTCATCACGATTCCATCGACGGTCTTTTTAACAAAAGGTCCCTTTGATGCCGTCCCTATCCTCATCTTCTCCCTGTATTTATTGATGATCGCGTTCTTGTTTCCAATTATGCACAGACCATCCGCATTTATTATCACGACTTCTTCCCCCTCTCTCGCGGATTTCGCAGCTTTACTTGCTATTCTCCCAAGGATTGAATCCTTTCCATCGATTATCATATCTATCTTTTAGATTTTGTTTGAATATTTAAGCCTATTAGAAACAATAGAAATAGCATCAATAACAGGAAGACATCCGAATAGACATTACTTTCACTGTAGTACTGGATCAGAGAATAGGCGCTTGAATTGTATGTGAAGAAATTAAGTTCATCAGCCACCAAGCCACAGCCAGCTCCAAACAGAAACAATGCAAACCTTGCTATGCCTCTCTTTTCGCGCTGATTTGTGTAGAAGTATATGAACCCGCCGATGATAAGGAGAGCCACCCCATAGAACACATGGTGCATCTCAACTCCCCCGATACTGAAGTTCGTCCTTATGATCAGAACGTATCCTCTTGCAGCAAGTATCGCTATTATCGCACCGATCAAAACGTAGGTGAAAGGATTCTCAGTTATATACCTGTGTTTAGAGACCATGAAAGAAATTTATTTAGCATCCTATTTATATTTGTTGGGCCGGTGGTCCAACGGTAAGACGCCACCCTTACTTTTGTGGTGAACGCATCTATCCGTGAATGGTGGAGACTCTGGGTTCAAGTCCCAGCCGGTCCATTCAATTTCCGTAGTAATTGTAATATTTCCCCATCTTTGATGCCTTCAATCCAGCGATAAAAATTATGAAGCCGGCGACGAGAAGAATCACGGATAATATGAATCCATCTATAGGAACTATCTTGTACAGAAGATTCACAAGGGGCATCAGGTACGGTATATACAACTGGGGGAAATAGACTTCACTTAGCGGTATCCCGCCTAGAAATATTAATATGATACCGATCAACACAAGTCCAGGTCGCATAATACTTTTAGAGAAATAGAAGTATTTATATTTGAATTCACTGAAATAAAAGATATGCGTGAAAAAATTTGTCCTAACTGTGGCCTGAGGGTCGCCCGTTCCTGGAATTTTTGTCCGCGATGTGGATTTAACCTTAAGAATCAGCAGCCGAATAAGGCCTTTATAGAAGTTGATATAAACAAAGTCATGAAGGAGATAATACCGAATCTTACCTCGGTCCTTGGCTCGATGCTTCAGCAAGCTCCACTAAGAAATCAGCCATCGGAGGATCAAAGCGGTTTACTGAAGAGATGGGAGGAGAGAACTGAGGAGGTGGTCGAACCAGTTGATGTCGTGACCGAAAATAATGGCATAACGGTTCATACCATATATATGCCTGGGGTTGAGAATAGATCGGATGTTCTTGTTCAGAAATTTGAGAATTCTATAGAGATACGGGCCATAGGCAACGACAAGAGATACCTGAAGATAATAGGCAGGAGCAGCGACACTTTGATAATCTCTGAGGATTTTAGGCGGGAAAGCTTAACGATAGCTTTTCAGAAAAGGAAATCACGTAACTGATTTTAGAAAAAATTAAAAAAAGGAACAGAAAAAGAAGGTTGTCTATTCTAGATCATCATCACTGTCTTCATCAAAGTCCTCTTCAGAATCCTCCTCATCCAGGTCCTCATCATCCAACCCTAAATCCTCTTCATCGGTGTCTTCATCGAGGTCCTCCTCTTTTTTCTTCTTTTCTTTCTTAGCTGCCATTTTACCTCCATTGAGCCCTTCCCGGCTCAGCCTTTTAATCTTATTTTAGAGATACTTTAGTCTTTATAAATTTTACGTCCCATCAAATAATTGTATATATTACTAACTTTGAGGAGTGATAATGATAACAGAGAAAAACAAGAAAATATTCGCTGAAGATGCAGATACTTTGATATCAGAAGCCATGGCTCTTTTTAAGGGGAACAGGGATCTCGCCGAAAGATACTCGCTTATTGCGCACAACATTTTAACCTCTCATTCGATAAAATTTGGAAGGAGAAAGCTATTTGTCTGTAAGAGATGCGGACATCTTTTGGTGCCTGGATATACTGCAAATATAAGGCTAATAAATGGAAAAATTAAGTATAAATGTTTAAATTGTGGTAAAACGATAAGCATTGTCTATGATAAGCGGATTTGATGTTGATCAGAAGAAGTTAGTGAGAGGATTAGCTGATGTTATGATGAAGAAAGGCCTGCTGAAGCCACCGGAATGGGCCAGGTTTGTAAAGACATCACCAGCTAAAGATAGGCCGCCTGAACAGAACGATTGGTGGTTTTTGAGGGGTTCCAGCATTTTAAGAAGGATGTATATGAACAGAAAACCTATGGGTGTAAACAGGATAAGAAGGATTTATGGAGACAAGGAAAAGAATAGGTATTCGGGTCAGCATTTCAGACCGGCGAGCGGCGCTATAACGAGAAAAATACTTCAACAATTAGAGGGTGCGGAGTTAATAAAAAGTGTGAAGGTGAAGAATCATGCTGGAAGGGTAATTACTCCGAAAGGAATAGCGTTGGTCGATTCAGTTGCGAAGGATCTTAAATAAATATGGAAATGGGCATCGATCCGAAGGAGATTGAAAGACAAAGACAAGTCGAGGCATTGAAAAAGGAGATATTTCAGAAATACCTGACAAAGGAGGCAAGGGAGCGGCTTTCAACACTGAGATATGGTCATCCGGATCTGGCCGATTCGGTTGAAAACATGCTTGTTCAGGCCGCGCTGTCCGGTCAGCTTAAGACAGTTGTGGATGACAGCAAATTGAAGGAACTGCTAAAAGCCATAAGCGGTGAAAAAAGAGAAACAAGGATAAATTGGTGATGAGATATGTCAAGGAATAAATCGGCTGTGAAGAAGAGGGAGATAATAAGTCATGCCAGGCATGTGAGCCGGCCGCCTGCTTTTGCTGTTATAAGAAAGTACAGACGACCGACCGTTGACAGATCAAGACTCAATAAGGACGTTGGAAGGTGAATATGAGCGAGCAGAGGATGATCACGCTGAATTTCAGAAGAGCTATGGAGAAGGGTCCGAATTACAAGAGAGGAAGATATGCCATCAGCTACCTCCGAGAATTCGTTTCGAAACATATGAAAGCAGCGGAAGTGAAGATATCCCCCTCTGTCAGCAATCTTGTCTTTGAAAAAGGTGCAAAGAACCCTCCAACAAAACTGAAGGTTGTCTGTTCAAAGGATGAGAAAGGGATAGTTTCGGTTGATCTTGTGAAGAGCAGTACGAAGTGAAATGGAAGAGGAAAAGCTGAATGAAGAGCTTGTGAAACTAGAATATCTAAGAAGGGAAATAGAGGAGGATATCAATACCCTGAACCTCCTTCAATACACACAGGACTCCGTCGGTAAATCTCTTTTAGGCCTGGACCGTCTTAACATATCGGATGAAAACGAGGTCCTCATTCCTTACGGAAACGAGATATTTTTTCGGGGAAAAATCACGGACACAAAAAGCGCAATAGTCGGTCTCGGTAACAATATATTCAAGAAGATGAACGTCGATGAACTAAGGAAAAAGCTATCCCAGGATTTTGATGAATTGAATAAGAACATAGAGAAGCTTGCACATACGATAAACAATCTTCAGGAAGAAGGGGAAAGACTGGAAAAGGAAGTGAACGAGATGTACGAGGAATTCACGAAGAACATGAAGCAGTGAGATATGTTTGATTTTCTGAAAAAGAAGCTAAAGGAATCGATAGATGTTATCCAGAGTACCTTCTCGGCAAAAGAAAAAGAGGAAGAAGCAGGTAAACAGAATAAAGGCATCCTTTCGCATAAAATAACCGAGAAAGACGTCGATGAGGTTTACGGCGGTATTAAGCAGGCTTTGCTTGAGAACAATGTTGCGTTATCGGTCTTAGATGCGATACATTCTGATCTCAAGAAAGATCTTTTAGGAAAGGATGTATCAATGCTTGGATACAAAAAAGATATAGAGAATGCGATCAAATCTGCCCTTTCATCAGTGCTTATGGGTTATCCGGAAGAGAAATTCCTTCAGGAAGTAAGACAGAGGAAACCATATAAAATCATGTTCATAGGGGTAAATGGCGTCGGGAAAACAACAACAATAGCCAAGATCGCGAATCTTTTTCTGAAAAACAATTTGAAGGTTGTCGTCGCCGCATCAGACACCTTCAGGGCGGCATCGATAGAGCAATTGGAAATTCACTGCAAGAATTTAGGTGTCGATCTTATTAAGCACAAGTACGGAGCCGATCCAGCCGCAGTTGCATTTGATGCAGTGAAGCATGCCGTTAATACAGGCGCAGATGTCGTTCTAATAGACACAGCGGGAAGGAGCGATCTAAATAAGGATCTTTTGGATGAATTAAAGAAGGTAAAGAGGGTCAATAAGCCAGATATGACAATCTTTGTTGGCGACGCCCTCACAGGAAATGATCTTGTTAAACAAGCGGAGATATTTAACAAAGAAATAGGAATAGATTATTCGATCGTATCGAAGGCAGATGTGGACAAGAAAGGCGGGGCTGTCCTGTCTTTAGCCTATGTCACAAAGAGGCCTATTCTTTTCCTCGGCACAGGCCAAGGATATGATGATCTTGTCAGCTTAAATGTAGATAAGACTGTCGACTTTCTTTTTTCTTCCTGATCTCTATTTATAAATTACCTTCGAGAAGCTCACGGAGGGCATCGCGCCGTTGGGTGGGTAGGCACGAACATAACTAGCAAAGAAA
>JAGDXV010000023.1:17508-18986 GCA_023261805.1 Candidatus Parvarchaeota archaeon
CTTCGAAAGAACGCCATTCCCTACCGTAGTCTATAGTATCGCTCTCTATTACATATCCGCAGTTCTGGCAAACTAACTCTCCCGTTGTTTTATCGTAGATAACTTCATCACTTCCACAGGAAGGACATTTAACATTGTATTTGCTTGTAACGACTTTCATAAGATTTATATAGTATGATACTAGCTAGTATTTAAAGCTTTCGTTTTATGCGATTTTATTAACTTATTATTGAAGAATTAGATTTTAGAGGAATTACTCTGCCAAATCACGCTTTCTTTTTGTACTAGGCGTTACTTATAAGATACTGCATGAACATCGTTCAAATCTTTTATTTTTAAGTGTCTTAAACAAAGTGTTTATATTATTAAGAAACACTACCAAAAGAAACTGATGGTATAACTCCATTTGGAGGGTAAGCTCTCGCTATTACCCATCTAACATAATTATAATCATAACCTCCACCAGTACCAGCCGCAATCATTAAAGTAGGGAAATTAAATGCGTACGGGATAGAACCGCTCATTGTAATTGGAACATTTACTTGAGAGAAATTACTTAAAGAAGAAGATTGATTTATTACTCCTGCTTCTACGGTTGTACTGCTGCTTACTACCAATTCTTCGGTATAAACTTGTGGGGTTGTTGAAGGCAAATCATTTACCGTAGATATTATCGCATTGTTCTTGCTATCAAGTATAGCTGGTATATATTTTCCGCTACAATTCATTCCAATTGGTTCAACCATTAACATAACCGAATCTGATGATGCAAGATTTCCGCCGCCGCACTTAACAACCGGCGGTCCCACTAAAGAACCTAAATTTCCAAACAAGGATAATATCTCCCCATCCGTAGGGCTAGTTCCGCCATAAAAGTTCCATGAATACTCGACTATTACAGGCTCTTCTGGCAAAGGGTTAGGAGGCAAGATATGTGTTCCTTCTGACACCGTATCATTTGTCATTTCTATTCCATTTGAAGTGGCAACGGGGGTAAATTTGCCAGAGGTTACATAAGGAGTCCAGCCATCGAACCCGGCTGTACCTAAAAAGTCACCGTATGATAAAAATACATTTGCACCGTCATCGTATTCTGCATATGTTGGGGAGAGCTGTGGGGCTTCACCAATAGTCTTATTGTTGAATAGATTTGTAGAGTTTGAAGCAAAGCCCATGTAGACTGTTATTGAAGAGGATGCTGGTATTGATCCCACCTTAATCCACCATATGGCGTGAGTGGATGTGTAATTCTCAAGCCAAGATGGGATAATAGGCAGTTGTGGATGTAAAACTGCCCAATTTAAGCCAGTATGCAACTGTTTGTGTGTTAGATGTGCCATTTTCCCTCCAACTTGGGATCACTGTCCCATTAGGATATAAAAATTCTATATTCTGCAGATTAGAAGCTGCATAAGAGCTGTAATCATTCATGTTTACTGTAACTTCTTGTTGAAATGGATTCGAAGTAGCAGAAGAAG
>JAGDXV010000032.1 GCA_023261805.1 Candidatus Parvarchaeota archaeon
TGGAAACGGTAACAATTTTTTTAATGGTTATGGGCCAGCAGCTGTTACTATAGATGGAAATTTTGGATACCCTTCAAATTATTTTAATAAATTTATTTCAATGAGTTATACTTTTTATAATGGTGTTTCAAATTTATCTATAAATAATGGGCAAGAAACCGGGCTTGCAAATTATAATAGTAGCTTGATTAAGAACATAAATTTATTATCCGTAGAAATATACTATAATATAACTGTGCAGTATATCGCTGTAATTAATCTACCAAAGAATAATATAATGCCATCCGTAAGCTTCGGCAGTGTTTCTTAATGGTTTCGCTCAATTAGCCATCGAGAAATATAACTTGCTCCTCTTCAATCCTATATTTCTTTATAATAAATGACAAAGCTTTAAAATCATTGTTTTCGATGCCTCCAGAAAGGTTCCTTAAGCCGCACAGAAATAACAGTACAGAGGGTTTTTAAATATTTTCCAAGGACATAGAACTAGTTGTAGAAGTGCCCCCGTCGGGATTTGAACCCGAGTCGTCGACTCGAGAGGCCGACGTCCTTGGCCGCTAGACTACGAGGGCATTTGTTGCAAACAAGCATTTTTTATGTATATTTTATTTGTTTTCTTTTATTAATATTATCACTCTTTTCATAATAATATGCACAAGGGAAATGAATATTTGGCGGCGATAGGAACTACCGTTGGAACGATCATAGGTGCAGGTATTCTTGCGCTTCCATATGCTATCTCAAAGACAGGCTTTTGGTACGGCCTTTTGATCTTTCTTTTGGTCGGTCTAGCATCGGTTTTTATAACACTTTACACAGCTGAACTTTCCTTCAGAGAACGAAGGATGCATCAGCTTCCGGTCATGGTTGGAAAATACCTTGGAAATAAGTTTAAGCTTTCGGTCTTGATACTCCAGATGCTTACAATATATGGCGCGATGATCGCTTATCTTGTTGGCTTGGGCATCGCCTTGGTACTGATATTTTCAATACCATATTATATTGCGGTTTTGATAGTTTTCTTACTGACTCTCCCCTTGATTTACGAGGGATACGATGCAATAGAAATCTCAGAAACACCGCTTTCAGTCATAAAGATTCTTCTGCTTTTGGCTGTCTCCGCTATCATCCTTTTATCTTTAAGTCCGAGGAACTTAAATTATTTCAACTTCAAGAACTTCTTAGAGCCTTTCGGTGTCGTGCTTTTCGCTTTGACTTCCTTCACAGTCATACCTGAGGTTAAAGAAGAGGTGGGCAATGATCCAAGGAAACTAGAGAGAGCGATAATAATATCTTATATTATCTCGATCTTGATCTATGTGGTATTCTCAGCTGCTTTTATCGGTGCTTTCGGGCAGAGCGTGGCTTCGATAGCGACGAATTCAATTACCTCCGGAACGATGTCTTTGATCCTGATTTTGACCACGATATTTCTTCTTATAACTCCATATCTTGCCCTGGGCCTTGTCATAGTTGACGCCTTCTTCTATGATTTTGGACTGAGTAGGATGAAAAGTCTTCTTCTTGGGGTTTGGATCCCATTTTTTGTAGCGATAATTCATCCCACTTTTGAGGGGGTTTTATCCATAACAGGCGGGGTTTTCATATCTCTGCTGGCGATACTGATCCTTGCAGCTGTGGTCGTCGGCAGACTAAAGGAAAGAAAAAGAAATACATACAGGGTAGCTGGAGGAATTTCAATGATCATCTTCACAGGAGCAATAATGATAATAGGCCTGATCTGGACTCTAACCTACCTTTACTTGCAAGTAATATGAAAATTGTAAAACTGGATAGAAAGAACAATATTCTGAAGGGAATAATAAAGAGTCAAGATGATCTGCTTTTACTTAGCTATCTAATAGAGGAAGGAGATAAGCTTGTAGCCTTTTCAAAGAGAAAGATCGACATAAATGGAAACAAAGAGATTAAAAGGCTCAGAATAGGAATAGACGTGGAAAGATCAAAATCGGAGGGGAAGGATCTTCAAGTGAGCGGAAAGATATTTTTTTCGTCGGATCCAGACATACCGCTGCATAGATATCATACGATAACACTAAGCAAGGGAAACGGATTTTTGCTGAAGAAAAAAAGTTTTCTTAACTTTCAGTTGAAGATGATTGAGGAGTCTCAGCACAAGGCTCCGAAGGTTTTCATATGTGTTTATGAGGCAGGTCATGCCATCTTTTACACGATGACAAACTATTCATTGAAGAAGCTGTACGAGGTAAACCAAAATATTGCCGGAAAGCGCTTCAAGAATAAAGACAATGAGGAATTCTTCCTTCATCTGGTCAATTCTCTTAAAAATGAATTCAACAGAAGGAAATGGGACCTTTTCATCGTAGCCGGCACAGCGATCAATAATGCAAATCTAAAGGAAAAATTAGGGGAAAAAGGCATCATATATGAAACGGTTTCATACGCTGATACTGGCATAAGGGAACTGCTTGCAAAGGATAAGATAAACCAGCTTCTTAGGCGTAGCTACCTCGCAAGGCAGAATGATCTGATCAACGAATATATAGATCAGATAGGAAGGAAGAATGATAAATTTGTGTATGGGAAGGAAGAGATAATGAGGAGATTGGATGTTGATACCCCCCTTCAGGTCTTGGTTACGGCTGAGAAAGCTGCAGAAGAAAAGGAGCTGATATACAGACTGGATTCGATGGGGGCAGACATCGTTCTTTTCACTGAGGCCGACGAATCAAAATCTCTGCTTGAAAACTTTGGAGGCATCATAGTCAAGTTTTCCTGAGCATTCGTCCTCTGATTTTTGTCCTTCGAAACCGTCTTTTTCAGGCTTTCATGATGAAATATCTCGAAACAGAAACCTTTATATTTAGATAAAATCATTCTTAATACATCTAATTTTGGAGGTAAAAATTTATGGCGGAAGGAAAACCACATATAAACTTGATCTTTATCGGTCATGTTGATTCCGGGAAATCAACGACCGTTGGTAGGCTTCTTTATGAGACAGGAAGCTTCACCGAACAGGAAAAAGCAAAGATAGAGAAGGAGATGCAGACCCTTGGTAAGGTCGAGTTCGAGTTCGCTTACTTCCTTGATACTTCTACGGAAGAAAGGAAGAAGGGCGTAACAATAGATCTCAGTCATGTGAAGTTCTCAACGGACAAGTACGATTTCACGATAATAGACGCTCCGGGTCATGTGGACTTCATAAAAAACATGATAACAGGTGCGTCAGAGGCAGATGCAGCTGTGTTAGTGGTTGATGGAAAAGAAGGTGTGATGGCCCAGACAAGGGAGCACACATTCTTGGCAAAGATATTTGGAATAAAGAACTTGATAATCGCTATAAATAAGCTCGATCTTCTTGGGTACGATCAGAATAAGTACAATGCGGTAAGACAGGATGTCCTTAAGATGGTCAAGATGTATTATCCAAACGCCGAAAGCCTTCCTATGATACCGATTGCAGCTAGAGAAGGGGTCAACTTGATTAAAAAGAGCGACAAGATGCCATGGTATACCGGTCCGACGCTTTTAGAGGCACTGAATTCAATACCTCCTCCTGAGAAGCCAGTAAATTTGCCATTGAGGGTTCCAGTGGAGGATGTATATTCAATACAAGGGGTCGGTACTGTCCCTGTAGGTAAAGTTGTGACCGGTGTGATGAAACCTGGGGATAAGATAATCTTTGAGCCATCACACGTAACTGCAGAGGTCAAGTCGATACAGATGCACTATCAGAACCTCGATCAGGCAGTTCCTGGCGATAATATTGGTTTCAACGTCAGGGGAGTTGAGAAGGAGCAGATAAAGCGGGGTGATGTTGTCGGTCCTGTTTCGAATCCACCTACCGTGGCTACAGAGTTCACAGCACAGATAATAGTGCTTTATCACCCAACGGCAATATCCGCGGGCTACAGTCCTGTACTTCACACCCACACAGCACAGGTCCCAGTCAAGTTCAAGAAGATTCTGAAGAAGCTCGATCCAAAGACAGGTGCAACAGTCGAGGAGAATCCAGCCACGATCAAAGCGGGTGATGCCGCAATTGTAGTGATGGAACCACTTAAGCCGCTTTCCATAGAGAAAAGAGACGAGTTTCCACAGCTTGCAGGGTTCGCAATCAGGGATATGGGTGCGACCATCGCTGCGGGTGTCTGTATAGATGTAGTTAAAAAGCAACAGTGAGGACTTTCATCTTAAGGCCTTTTTCTAAGAAGGCCTGAGCTTGCATAAGGGGACGATCAGCTTCGAAAAGAGAGGTTTTGTTGCAGAAATGGGAGAGAGGAAGAAATTTTACATAACAACCCCGATTTTTTATGTGAATGATAAGCCGCACATCGGTCATGCCTATACGATGATAGTAGCAGACATATTGGCGAGGTGGCATAGGCTGAGGGGCGAAGATGTGTTCTTTCTCACAGGGACGGATGAACACGGCGAAAAGATTCAGAAAAGCGCAATTGCGGCCGGAAAAACGCCACAGGAATTCGTCGATGGCATAGTCGATAGGTTCAAAGCAACCTGGAAAGCGCTCAACATCTCATATGATTTTTTTATTCGGACAACAGATGAAAATCACATTGAGACAGTTCAGAAATTCATCTCACTTCTTCAACAGAAAGGGGACATATACAAGGGAGAATATGAAGGATGGTATTGTGTATCTGACGAAACATTTCTGACCGAATTAGAGCTCGTCGATGGAAAGTGTCCATATTGTGGAAAACCGGTCGAGAGAGTAAAAGAGGAAAGCTATTTTTTCAGGCTCAGTAAATACAGGGAAGCACTTTTGGATCATTATAAGGAAAACAGGGAATTTCTCTCCCCCTCTTTCAGAGCTCAGGAGATAATAAACAGAGTAAAGGAAGGATTGAATGATCTCAGTATATCAAGGACCAGTGTGACATGGGCTGTCCCATTTCCCGGCGACAATAAACATTTTGTCTATGTCTGGCTTGATGCATTGGTGAATTACATCAGTGCACTCGGATGGCCAGAAGGGGAAAAATTCAGGGAATTTTGGCCGGCGGATGTTCATTTGATAGGAAAGGAGATCAACTGGTTTCATAGCGTAATATGGCCTGCTCTTTTGATGTCCGCGGGATTGCCTCTTCCAAGGATGGTCTTTTCCCATGGGTGGTGGACAGTGGATGGGAAGAAAATGAGCAAGTCGGTTGGAAATGTTGTGGATCCGATGGATCTACTATCCAGATACACAGATGATGAAATAAGATATTTCCTCATAAGAAGCATGCCAATAGGGCAAGACGGAGATTTTTCAGAAAAGGCCCTGGCGGAGCGGGTAAATGGGGAGCTGCTTGCAGACCTTGGAAACTTGGTTTCAAGGATCATCGCGATCGCAGATAAAGCGGATGTATCCTTTTTGGGAGAAAATATACTTGAGAAGGAGATAAATATCGAAAAGATAGATAAAGCTTTTGAGAAAGTGGATATAAATGCAGCCTTGGAGGAGATATGGTCCTTCATCAGAAAGATGAACAAGTATGTGGACTCAACTCAGCCGTGGAGGCTTAAGGGGGAGGAATTAAGCGAAGTCATGTATAACCTTCTTGAGGGTTTACGTGTACTGTCGATACTTCTTTATCCATTCATGCCGAGGACTGCTGAAAAGATCGCTTCCCAACTAGGTACTGAGATAACGAGTCTGGACGATTGCAAGTTTAAACCATTCAATGGGAAAATAAGAAGAGGGGAGCATCTTTTCTCCTTAGTCAAGGTTCCTTAATCACCGCAGAAAAATTTTGAAATCCCCCGCTATTGCTCTGTCCCTGAAAAGAAACACCGGATTCAAATCTATGTCCTTTATTTCTGGGTTTTTGTTCATAAGCTTATCAAGCATTATCAGGTAATCAATTGTTTTCTCCTCGACTGGTTCCTTTGCGGCCAAAGATAAAATTTTGCCGATCTTTGATGCCTTTATCTCCTCTATCTCCTGATCTGATATCGGCGAAAGCGCGAACTGCGTTAGCTCTATCTCATCAGCGTATATGCCTCCTAAGCCGATCCCTATCATCGGGCCAAAAACAGGGTCCCTATGCGCACCTATAAGCAGCTCTACATAATCTCTTCCGTATTTGCTGACATCCTCATATATCTCGTATGAAAAGTCCTTTATCTCATTTGCCTTCATGCTCGTGTTCATACGGGTTATCGCTTCCCTGAGCTCGTTTTCATTCTTTATTCCCGTGATTACGCCTTCAACCTTGTTTTTATGGGCGACCTCTTTTGAGGATATTTTCAGTACGCAAGGGAAGCCGACCTTCTCAACCGCCTTCCTTATCTCACTTTCCTGTTTAAAGCCGACACCGTTAGTTGTGAATATTCCAAGTCTGTCAAAGATCTGCTTTGCTTTTATTCCGAAGAGATTCTCGCCCGATGATATTTTGATCGAAGGAACCTTCACTTTTTTGTACGTATTGAAGGTGAGCGAGGCCTTTTTACTGTAATTATACAATCCTTTAATGATATCAACCGCCTCATTAGGGTAATCATAAGAAGGCATCCCTTTTTCGAGGAAGAATTTACGCGCTTTTTCAACCCTTGCCCCTCCTAGAAATACAGGAAGTATAGGGACACCAGGGTTCTGTGTATGAATATCGTATATCACTTCTGCCGTTTCTATCGGCATCGACATCTCCTGGGGAGAAAATATCACGATCATCGGCTTTCCAAGCTTAACAAGCAGATTAAGCGTGTCTTTGTACCTATCAGGAGAGGCATCGCCTACCATATCTATAGGGTTCTTAATATTTGCCTCCAAAGGCAGGATCTTTGATAGTTCTTCTTTTGTTTTTTCGTCTATTTCTGCCAATTTTAAGCCCTTCTCGTGGATATGGTCGGAGGTTATCACGCCACCTCCTCCAGCATTCGTGACGATTACCACTTCATCGCTATTTATCCTGAGATCCTGTGCATCACGCATGAAGTTGAAAAGATCATCTATGTTATCCACAATTATCGCCCCTATCTTACTGAAGGCGAGCTCATACGCCTTATAGTTTCCGGCCAGCGAACCTGTATGGGACGAAACAGCCTCCGAAGAGGCTTCAGATCTGCCACCTTTAAGCAGAATTATGGGCTTTTTCTTTATCGCTCTGCTTGCAGCCTCAATGAACTTCTTACCGTTTGTCAATCCTTCAAGATAGATGGCTATAGCCTTTGTATTTTCGTCCTCTGAAAGTGCGTCTATCATATCAGCCTCATCTAAGTCTGTGGCGTTTCCTATGCTTATGACCTTGCTGAAGCCGATGTTGTTTGTCACAGCATCGTCAACTATCGCACTTAGGAGCGCACCACTTTGTGATATAAGGGCCGTTTTACCGGCGAGTATTTTGGCGTTAGGATCTATAAAGGTTGCATTGAACAAAGGAGAGGTGTTTATTATCCCGAGGCAATTGGGTCCAATCACCCTGATTTTGGCGTGTTTCAGGAAGGCTTTTATCTCATCTTCTCTCTCCTGTCCTTCTTTACCGATCTCCTTAAACCCGGCGGATATTATTATCGCAAAGGGAATCCTTTTCTTTTCGCACTCCTTCAGGCTTTTCAGTACCTTGTTGGCAGGTATCGATATAACGGCGATATCTATCTTATCCTTATAGTTTAGCACAGATTTATAGGCCTTCAGTCCCTGTATCTCATTGGTGAATGGATTTATAGGTATTATTTGGCCGCGGAAACTCAGTCTTAGATTTTTAACTATTGCGCTGCCGACCTTGTTTGGGTTCCTGGATGCACCTATGACAGCTATTGCCTGCGGATTGAACAATCTACTTAAATCTACCATTTTTCATATTAGGCAGTTCAAGCATAAAAACCTTGCGGTTTTGGGCAGCGAGCCTTGTCCACACAATATATATAATGAAGCACAGGAGAGAAAGCTTTAAATATAGGCAGTTTCTATTACTTCATATCATGTTTAAGACCATTTTTATGGGTGTTGTAAAAAATGAATTCTAAGTCGTCTTTTTCTGTGTGATGGAAATCTGTCCTGTTTGCGGCTTGCCTAAAGACATGTGTGTTTGCGGTGCTATCTCGAAGACTTCACAAAAAATTAAGGTTTTCACGCGAAAGGTGTCCTTCAAGAAGGTAGTCACGGTGATAAGCGGCCTAGATCCCAAAGCAAATGATGTTAAGGCTCTTTTGAAGACTCTGAAGACAAGTATCGCCTGCGGTGGTACCTACAAAGACAACGAGATCGAGCTGCAGGGAGATCATGTGGAGAAGGTCAAGGAAATACTGATGAAAAACGGCTTCGATGCCTCCTCCTTTGAGTGAGCCTCTTGATCCTGCTTTTGAAACAAAATGGAAGACTCGGATTTGGAGCGGTTATTTGAGAATGGGATAATTGTGGACTCATCCCTAAAAGACAAAGAGATTGGCGATGTCGATGAGCTCATCTCAAGTCTGAAGAAAAAGAACATATCGATACTTGATGCAAAGACGCTTTACGACATATTCAGAGAAAAGAAGAGACTGGAAAGCTTAGATACAGAGGCGATAACCGACTATAAAGGGGAAATAACCCAATCAAAACCACAGGATTGGATTGCTTTTTTCAACGCGAGATATGAGCAATTGAAATCTATCCTGATAGACAGAGCGGATCCAAAACTGCTGATCTCGGCAGCCGGTTTCATGAGCGTACCTGATGGAAGCGATGTCGAGATAATAGGCATGGTTTCAAACATCTCAATAAGTCCGGTAAAAAAGTATCAAATAATAGACATAGAGGATCCGACAGGGCAGTGTAGGATTATATCGAGAAGCGTGAATGATGAAATACTGAAGGACCAGGTCCTCCTGTTCAAGGGAAGAAAGATCAAGGAGGCGATATTTCTCGATGACGTGACTTTTCCAGATATCAAGTTGAGGAACGATAAGGTCCTGAACATCGGTGACACCTATGTGGCCTTCATTTCAGACGTACATGTTGGTTCGTCTCTTTTTGCTGAGGAACAATTTAAGCGCTTTATCTCTTGGCTAAAAGGGGAAGTTGGCGAATACAAAGACATAGCGGAGAAGATGCGGTTTTTGGTGATCAACGGCGATCTTGTGGATGGCATAGGCATATACCCTGGGCAGGAGAAGGAATTGAAGATAAAGGATATAAGGTCACAGTACGATGCGCTTTACTCGCTTCTAGCCGAGATACCTAAGAATATAAAGATAATAATCACCCAAGGAAATCATGATGCGACAAGGATCGCGGAGCCCCAGCCTCACATAGATCCGATGTTTGGGGGCAGCCTTTATCTGCTCGATAATGCAGTTTTTCTTTCAAATCCCTCTCTTTTGAACTTAAAAGTTGATGGATCCAAAAGAACTCTGTTGCTTTATCACGGCTTCAGCATAAGCTATTTTGTGAACAATATAAACAAGTTCAACTCGATGAGGCCAGAAGACATCCTTTCTATAATGCGCCTGATGCTTAAATCAAGGCACCTCGCACCTGTACATGGATCGGCGCAGGTGGTTCCACTCAGAAAGGATTACCTTGTTATAGAGGATACCCCAGATATCTTTGCAACGGGCCACGTTCACAAGGCAGCTATTTCTAAGTATAAAGACACGATTATCCTGAATTCATCGTGCTGGCAATTTCAGACGAGCTATCAAAAGAAGTATGGCATAGTTCCAGAGGTAGCGAAAGTCCCTATTGTAAATTTGAGGGATAAAAGTTATTTTGTTTTGGATTTTCTTGGTCCGAAAATTCAGGAATACAAGGGAGGATCTCAATGAAAGGCAAGTTCATCGTCTTAGAAGGCATAGATGGCGCCGGTAAGGGGGTGCAGATGAAGGCATTGAAAAAATTTTTAGGGGATGAAAAGGTCACATTTTACAAGTTCCCTGATGAGAGATCTATGTACGGGAAGATCATAAAGAGCTTTCTCGCAGGCAAGGTTAACATGTCTCCACGGGAACAGGTTATGGTGTATCTCACGGATATGCTTAATAAGAAGGAAAGCATCGAGGAAGAGCTGTCGAAGGGACATACTGTGATAGCCGACAGGTACTTCACATCGACGATCGCCTATCAAGCAGAAAACAAGAGAGATGAAAAATTTATCTCAGATATTATCTCTCTGCTTGATCTTCCCATTCCAAACAGAATAATTTTCTTAGATATAGACCCAAGGGAATCCTTCAGAAGGAGAAGGAAAAGGGACGTTTTAGAGAAAGATATAAAATTTCTATATAAAGTTAGGGAAAGTTATATGAGGATGATGAAAAGGGGCTTTCCTTGTCCAGATTGGAGGCTCATAGATGGAAACAATCCAATAAAAGAGATAACGAGAGAAATATTGAGGCAGATCTGATGTTTATGCATGGACAGGCTTCATTTGAGTACATGGTGATACTTGCGATCGGCCTTGCGATCATCGCAGGTTTCATACTGGTTTCTTATAGCTATTCAAACTCTTTCAGCTTTCTTTCCGGATCCCAGCAGGTCGAATCGACGATGCAGGAGATAGTAAGTGCATCGAACACCGTTTTCCTCGATGGAAATGGTTCCTCCCTGCGTTTCACCCTTTATTCTAATGGTTTGTACAGAAACTCTTATTTTTGTGGTAAGTCCATCATACTTTCATCCGTGTACGGCATAGAAGAAGACACCTCGAAGGTTAAAATGGAAGGTCTTCTTCCCCTTTCCGCTGGTTCATTCCAGGCCTATTCGATGCTTGAGAGTATAAACAGCACCCCAACTGCGGTCATCGGTCTCGATCTTCCCATCAGCATGGTCAATGGAAACTTTTCTCTTTCTTCTGGCAGTGTTTCATATTCGTTGAAAGTATATAATTCAACTGGCAGCCTGACGCCTGCGAGTATGAATCTGAGCGTTTACTCCATCAATGGTTCATATTTGGGAAGCACATATCTCTATACCTCTGGGGTTTCCTCCGGCAAGGTGAGTCTTTCTTCCTCTCCTTCCGAGGTGATTGTGTCAGTTCTCTTTCCAGAATTTAATCTTATCTACAATGAATGTGCCATCAACAAAAGTATATAATCTACTATAAGCTAGAATACTTCATGCGCGACGAACATATTAAGATAATTTCCACAGTTGGTCCGGCTTCTGATGATCCCAGGATACTTTCAAAGATGGTTGACTTTGGTGTTGACATTTTCAGGCTGAATTTATCTCACAATTCGCTTGATTATCACATCAATCTGATCAAAATCATAAAGTCTCTGAAGACAAAGTCTGGTAAGAAACCGGTGATTCTGGCGGATCTTCCTGGGCCAAAGTTCAGGATCGGTGAGCTTAAATCACCATTAAGTATCAGAAGAAATTTGATCTATTCACTTGGGCCTCAGGGAGATATACCTCTGGACTATGAAATATCGAAGGAATTGTCATTAGAGCATCCAATAAGATTATCGGATGGAAAACTTCTTCTTAGGCCGATAAGGAAACAGGGAAATAAGGTGCTTGTGAAAGCGATGGACGATTTTGTTTTATTGGGCAATCAAAGCATCATTCAGAAGGGTTTAGAGTACCATGGAAAGTATCCAACCGATAGAGACAGGAAGTTAGTATCAAGCCTTTTGGATGTAGGGATCGATATATTTGGACTTTCTTTCGTTTCGAGTGAAACCGACGTTAAAAACATGAGGAAACTGGTCGGGGATGCTCTTCTTGTTGCAAAGATTGAGAGGAAGTCAGCTGTGGACAATTTCAGTTCGATAATCAGGTCAGCCGATGCCGTGATGGTTGCAAGAGGTGATTTGGGTTTGAATCTTGATATATCTGAGGTCCCGATCCTTCAGCGCCGGATGATTTACGAAGCTCATGAGATAAATAAGCCTGTGATAGTCGCCACGCAAATATTGGAATCTATGACAGATCAGCCGTCCCCAACCCGTGCAGAAGCGGATGACATATTTGCGGCTGTGACCGAGGGTGCAGATGCCCTGATGCTTTCTGAGGAGACAGCTATAGGAAAGTACCCCCTTTTAGCTGTGAGAGCACTGCGCAACCTTGGAGATAAATTTTCAGAGGTGGAGGTCGAGAGAAACTTTACTATAAAGGATGAGAATGATGCGGTCGTAGCTTCAGCTGTCGAACTATTGAAGAAAACAGGGATAAAGCATGTGATAGTGATCACTGAGGCAGGCATAAGCGCCTTCAGGCTCTCTAGATATGATCTGAATGTGAAAATAATCGCCATAACAAACAGTCTTTCGACCGTTGAGAAGCTTACATTTGGGAGGAACATAGTTCCGTACTATTTTAAGGATCTCAGAGAAGGCTTGGATCGGATCAAAGACGAGTTGTCTAGGGCAGGAATTTCGAAAGCGGTTCTTGTTTCCGGTGAATTTGGAATAAAAGATTCAACAACAAAGGTTGAGGTTATTTATACCTGATCTTTTGTGTAAAACATTTATAAAGGAGAACAGTAAAAAGAAATACCATGCGACACGGCGGTATTCGCTAGGTCGTTTAAAGATTTAATGAAAGTAAATTTAGGTAAAAAATGGGACATCAGATCACAAAAAAGCACACTCCGAGACGCGGGAGTCTTCAGTACTGGCCGATCAGGAAAGCAAAGAGACCGTATAATACTTTTCACTCATTCTCAAGCTTAGAACCGGAAGAGATAGGTATAGCGGCTGGTTATAAAGTTGGGATGGTGAATGCTCTTTATATCGATAGCGATAAGGATTCCCCAACTTTTAAGACAGAGATCATGTCGGCGGCCACCGTCTTGGAATGTCCCCCTCTTCTGATCGTCGCCGCAAGATTTTACAAGAATAATGAGGTCATCGGCGAGGTCTGGGGGAAAGAGATAGATAAGAACATCACAAGGAAAGTCAAGTTTAAGCCGGAGAATGCCAAGTGGGATGATCTATCCAAGGAAGCGGATGATGTCAGACTCTTGGTTTCAACTCAACCCTGGCTGATAGGCCTTAAAAAGAAGCCGGAGATCTTTGAAACACCCATTGGTGGAGATATAGGCAAAAAGTTAAGCAAGGCGAGCGAACTCTTAGGGCAAAAGATAGAAATTTCATCGATAATAAAGGAGGGAGAGTTCGTCGATGTTTCTGGAGTTACAAAGGGGAAAGGATTCTCTAGCGCAGTCAAGAGATACGGCGTTGCACTGTTTCCGGCGAAAGCGAGCAAATCGAGAAGAAAAGCAGGAAATCTTGGTGCAGAATCGATGGCGAAGGTTCAATTCACCGTTCCTCAGCACGGGCGGCTCGGTTTTAATTCAAGAGTTGAATATAATAAATATGTCCTGAAAATTTTTAAAGATGTTAAAGAATTGAATCCGAAAGGGGGCTTCCGGAATTACGGTGAGCTGAAAACCACTTCTTTATTGATAAAAGGTTCAGTTATGGGTCCTCCAGGCCGTCTTATTTTACTGAGGAAAGCAATAAGGCCTGTGAAGAAAGGAGAGCCTACTAGGGTGACAGCTGTGGTATGAAGGGTCAGGTTTTAGGTTTGGATGGTACTAAGAAGGAAGAGATCGACCTTCCAGCGGTCTTTGAATCCAGCGTGAATAAGCCTTTGATAATGAAGGCCTTCATAGCTGAGCAGTCTAGGGGGTTTCAATTGAAATATACGGATCCAATGGCTGGAAAGAGAAAAGTCGTATATTTGACGAAACAGAGAAGGGTTTATAGGACGGTATACGGTGGGGGGAGAACAAGGACGCCGAAAAAGATAACCTATAGACTGGGAAGACAATTTGTATACATAGGTGCGTTTGCTCCCAATACGGTTGGGGGAAGAGAGGCTCATCCACCGACACCGAATAAAGTGATAGTAAAGGACATAAACAGCAAGGAAAGAGCGGCAGCGTTAAAGAGTGCGATAGCGGCCTCATCAAAAAAGGAACTTGTCTCCTCTTTTCATCGTATCGGTGACTTGCAACTTCCATTGATAGTGGAGGATCAGATAAATGACATATCAAAGACAAAGGAGTTACTCTCTGTTCTTAATAAGATTGGTTTGTCTGATGAGATCAACAGGGTGAAGCAGAGAAAAATTAGGGCTGGAAAGGGTAAAATGCGCGGGAGGAAGCATAGGAAGAAGGTAGGTCCATTGATAGTCACATCTGACGATAAAAGCTTAGCAAAATCAGCGAGGAACTTGAATGTTCAGGTTATAAACGTTAAGAATCTTAGTGTCAGAGCACTGTCGCATGCTGGCATGCCAGGCAGACTTGTCATCTGGACCAAAGGTGCAATAGAGGGGTTGAAGATCTGATATGGAGGGAGTAAAGTATATCATCAGTGTGAAAGGGGGAGAAAAAGCAATGAAATTGCTTCAGACTGAGAATAAAATTTCTTTCATCGTGAGACCAGATTCAAACAAAACAGTGGTAGCAAAAGAAGTTGAAAGACTCTTTTCAGTGAAAGTTGAAAAGGTAAACGTACTTAATGATCCTCACGGTAATAAGATCGCGATTGTAAAGTTAAGCAAGGGATACAATTCTATGGATATAGCCACGAAATTAGGAATGTTGTGATTTTAGATGCTTGCTCAGTACCCTCATGACGCGTATCTTATCCTTCACTAGCTTCTTCTTTTTTCTCCTTATCTTTGAGATGTGTTTATCCTTTATCTTTGCCATATTCAAAGCCTCATCCAGTTAGATTCATAGTATGTGACAGAGTTCTCATCGTCAACTACAGCGATGAGCAGGCTTTTCTTCACTGAATGGGCTATCCTGTTGATTGCAGCAAGGAGCCTTGCATCCAGCGAATCGTGTTCTCTCATCACATACACGATCCATCTGGCGTGGTCCTGACCAGGTATTTCACCTTTATCATAAGCTCTGAAATCCCCACCGTATTTGAGGGCTGTCTTAATTATATATCCATGACTTCTCATGTCAGAGAACACCGCGTATCTCTGTGCGAATCTTTTATTCGCCCTTTGAGCGGTTCTCATGAATTCCTGCGTACTTATCTTCTTACCCTTTTTGTCGATGATGTCTATTTTTCCTTTCTCCTTCAGGAATAGTGCCTCTTCAAGTGATAATTCCAGCCCAGAATCTGTTTCCTCTCCAAAATATTTTCTTGTGAAGTATTGTTTGTCCTCTTTGCTCACTATGACTTTGTGGCCAACTAAAACACCGGATACCATGCATTCCTTTACTTCAGGATAGAATTAATCTCTTTCAGCAGCTGCGGTTTTGGCATGAAACCGACTATCGCATTCAATGGTTTTCCATGATCAAATATTATCAAGGTCGGAATGCCCTCGATCCCATATTCACTTGCTATTGTTGGATTTTCATCGACATTCAGTCTGAAGAATTTAAGTTTTCCAGACATCTCTCCCTCTATCTCTTTTAGCACCGGCTCAAGCATCTTGCACGGCATGCACCACTCTGCCCAAAAATCAACTATCGCCTTATCGGTCGCCTTCAGAGTCTGATGGAAATTGCTTTCATCCAAATTTTCCGCCATAATCCTTTCTTTATACTGTTAATCATATATAAATCTTATCATCGAGCAATAATTAGGAATGAAAAGATTAAATTAAAGGAAGTTAGTATTATTTCATTGGGCCGGTAGCTTAGCCCGGTTGGAGCGTTCGACTGATAATCGAAAGGTCGGGAGTCCAAATCTCCCCCGGCCCACATAAGAACCAAGTCAGATAACGCTCCCATAGTTTAGCTTGGATAGAACGTCGGTTTCCTAAACCGAATATCGGAGGTTCAAATCCTCCTGGGAGCAATTTCAAAGGGTTTTTGATTAGTCTTGCAGAAAAAGGAATTCTCGGTAGATTAGGTGAACTACCCCGCCCTTACGGATTGGGCTTCAACAACTCCTTCCGCTTGTTTGGAGCTTCTCGCTTCAACGGCAATGCTTGCTTTCACATGCGGAATACTTTTCAGGTAATCCATCATGTTACTTGTAGAGGCATGGTCCTCTGCGAGCGTCTCCCCTATGTTCCATAGGGAAAGCCCTTTGGTTTTTGTTACCATCGCTGCGCCTACATCCCTGTCTGAGGTATATCCGCACGAAGGGCACGCGAATGTCATTTCAGACAATTTGAGCTGCACCGATGCACCACAATTTACGCATACGCCAATTGTCTTTTCAAATCTGCCAATCTCCAATGGGGTGCTAACCTTTCTTTTTAAGGCATTGCGGAATTCCCCTATGGAAGTTTGGTAGACTCTCCTCCCATAAAATTTCGACCAACTGCGTATGCTGTCATTTTGGTAAGCAACATATTGATAGTTTTCTGCAATGCAATGCGCAATCTTGTTGTTTATACCTTTCTTCTCATTATTTGCATGCGCAAATTCCTTATTTATCTTTTTGAGCAGTTTCAACCCTCTTTTAGACCTTGTCTTTTTCTCCCTGTCATATGCTGATTTTGAAAATGCACGATAAAGCAGTTTTGCACGTTCTGGAAATTGGATTGCATACTGTACTTTTATGCCATTTGAAAATGCAACCTGGTCCTTTATGCCTAAATCAATGCCCACTGCCTTTTTATTCTGCACCATTTCCGGTTTTGGCATGTATGCAACAACATGCAGGAAGTAGTCATCATTTCGTTCTATTAGGTTTGCAGTTGCCATCTCTGCACCATCAGGAATTTGATCCGATCCAGAAACTTTGAAGTTGCCCAATCCCTGTATGTGCGCGGACTTGTTTGCGATATCAACTTTATATGTTATAGCGTATTGCATAATAGGTATTGAATGCAACACCTTCCTGTACCTTATCTTTCCCGTTTTCTTCCCATTCTTATCCAACCTCTGAAGCGCCTTGATGTTGCTCTGGAGCCTTTTTATTATGTATTGCTTCATTTGCGATGACAAGATGTTCAATTCCCGTTCTTCAAATGCATCCTTGACTTTTATATCCACCTTCTTAATCTTGTAATCGATGTATGATATAGAATCAGTTATGCCTTTTGCAATTATGTAGTTTGTAAACCATTTTCCTTCCAGAAACAGCCTTTCAGATTTTCAAGTTTCTGTTTCGAGATCTTGCTTTTGTCAAGCTTCAACTCGAACACTTTTGCATCCTGGCTTCTCCTTTTTGCCTTGGTTTCTCTTCCTTTGAGGCTTATCGTACTGTTCTTTTCCTTATTTGTCATTTATCCCTGCCTTGATTTTCGACATATTTTTAACACGTCCAGCGTAACCTGACAGGTAGTTGCAAGAAAATATGACGGAGACCATAGAACACCTTTCCATAGTTGCCTTTTTATTTCAGGAAATCTTCTCTGCAATTCTCTTGAGGATATCGTTTTTAATGCATTTATGTATTTTGGTATATCTAGTGTTGGTTTTGACTTAAATATCATGTAAAAATGGTCCTTATCACACTCTAAATCAATTATTTCCACTTCAAAAGATTCACTTATTTCCCTTGCCTTTTGCTTAAGGAAGTCTATCAATTTTTCATCCACAAATATCTTTTTTCTGTATTTTACTACTTGTTCATACTATCATAGTATAACCATAAATACTTTTCTGTAAATGCATTTTGCTCGCTTTCATCCCCCAGCTTACGCAGGGGGACTTCCCGCTCGCAAGTGTTAAAGGTAGTACTATTTCACTAGATATGAGAAAAAACGCACTTTTGAATATCATAGTTAAATACGGCAAGGGCACTTATTGCAAAGATAGCAAAGTATGATTCAGTATGATCCAGAAGCCTAGCCAGAACTTGAAAAGTCATTATATTGCAATAATGACATGAGCTTCTTTTAGGCGCGATAAAGCGAACTATATATACCTTTTTGTTCCATATCAATCATAATTCAGTAGATTGTAAAGCTAACAGCTCTACGTAGTATATTGAATAAAATCATCGAAATGTTACCATGTACCATACCTTTTTAACGCTCGCCGTGCCTGCACTATTGTCATTTTTTATAACGTTTGCAGGTATTAAATTTTTCTCCAGATACATGAAAGCGTGCAATGTAACTGCAACAGACCACAACAAGCCAAGCAACCCTGTGCTTCCATCCGGCTTGGGAATTGCTGCGGTCTTCGGCTTTTGCTTCGGCGTGCTTGCCTATATCTTCGGCGCGAGCTTTAATTTATATGAGCCGGTTGCATCACAAGCATATCTTTTTGCCACGATAGTGGCTGTTCTTTTTATATCCATAGTGGGGTTCATAGATGACATAAACGTAAGAATGAAAATGGTAAAGACCACGGACATGATGGACACGAGGGAGGGGCTGAAGCAGTGGCAAAAGCCCCTTTTGACAATCGTTGTGGCAATACCCCTTGTAGCAATAAATGCAGGGGTATCAAC
>JAGDXV010000024.1 GCA_023261805.1 Candidatus Parvarchaeota archaeon
AAGGTCAAATTTGAGGCAAAATAAGTATGAAATCTCCGATTGTTGCATTTTTGGGGCATGTTGATGCGGGAAAAACTAGCATAATGGATGCGATAAGGGACACCTATTTTGCCTACAGGGAGAGCGGAGGTTTGACACAAAACATAGGCATAACAGAGGTACCGACAGAGAGAATACAAGAACTTTGTAAAGATCTTCTTGTAAAGTTTAACGTGAAAATTCTCTCTCCGAGCATAATTTTCATAGACTCTCCTGGACATGAGGCATTTACGACTTTGAGAAAAAGGGGTGCATCGATAGCAGATCTTGTTGTTCTTGTTATAGATTCAACGGTTGGTATACAGCAGCAGACAGTTGAATCGATAGAGATTCTGAAATCCTATAAGACTCCTTTTCTGATTGCCTTTACGAAGATAGATCGCTTATCAGGTTTTATTCATAAGGAAAATATCTCATTCCTGGATTTTTTGTCCACTCAGAATGAATCCTTCAAATCAAGCTTGGATGAGGCGATCTATTCACTATCCTCGGATCTTTTGAATTATGGTTTTAGTTCGGAAAGGTTCGATAGAGTCAGGGATTTCACAAAGGAGGTAGCGATAATACCTGTCTCCTCTGTGAATAGGATAGGCATAAATGATCTCATTGTGATGATAATTGGCCTGAGCCAGAAGTATCTTTCCCTTGAAGACTCAGAGGAAAGTGGAAGGGCTGCGCTGATGGAAATCAAAGAAGTGAAGGGCGTTGGAAAGATATATGATGCGATAGTTTATTCAGGTGTCCTCAAAGTCGGAGATAAGGTTGTTATCATGACGCAGGATGGAGCGGGCACAACAAAAGTTAAGGGGATAATGAAACTCATGCCTTTGGAGGAAAGCAGGGAAAACTTTGGAAAGTATGAATATGTGGAGAGCGTGAAAGCAACCTCACCAATAAGACTGATTCTTCAGTCATCGGATGCAGTCATAGGAACAACAGCGTCTGTTTACAGAAGTGAGGAGGAAAAAGAAAAGATAATGAAGGAAATTGAGGAGTACATACCAGAGGAGAGTAATGAAAATAGAAAAGGTGTGATAGTCTGTGCTGATTCTGTCGGGAGTCTAGATGCAATAAGAAAGATCGCACAGGACAAGAACATGGAGATAGGCTTCACAAAAATAGGGTCTCCTGTGAAAAGGGTTATAATGATAGCTAAAACAAATCAACAGCCAGTTCTCTGCTTCAATGTGTCTGTTGACCAGGAAGTAGAAGAGTTAGCGAAGGAAAACGGTGTGCAGATCATCTCAAAGAGATCAATATATGAGCTATTTGATGCTTATGATGAATTTAGAAACAGGAAGGAACAGGAGAAAAGTGAGATGATAAAAGCAAGTTTAACTTTACCTGTGAAGTTTAGGGTGCTCTCGGATTCTATTTTCAGGCGTTCTGATCCTTTCATCGCCGGTGTCGAAATTCTAGCGGGGGAGCTCAGGCCAAACTACTATATAATAGATGAAAACGCTAAGAGGATAGGCAAGGTTCTGGGCATACAATCCGAAAAGAAAGCCCTTGCAAGCATAAGGACAGGCGAGAAGGCTGCCGTCAGCATAGAAGGTGCGGTTTTTGGCAGGAATATGAGGGCAAATCAGATACTTTACTCTGACATGTCCAATGAGGACATGATAAAATTTATTGATATTTCTAGCACATTGCCGGAGGATTATCAGGAGGCTTTTCAAGAGATAAGAAAAATTAAAGGCTTTTAGGAAAGTGCATCTATGAGTTCATCGAATTTCTTTATAAAGGCTTCGACAGTGTATCTTGTAGAGTGTTCCGCACCATACTTCAATGACGAATAAATGCGTTTATCTGCCATCCTAATCATTGCATCGGCCACTGCATTCACGTCCGCATTGACGACGAATCCATTGTATCCATTGGTTATGAACTCTTTAGGACCACCTTCATTCACTGTGATCACCGGTTTTCCATAGGCCAAAGATTCTAACGGCACGAGGCCTGTATCCTCGTTTACTGCCAAAAAAACGGTGGCATAACAATCCCTGTAAAGCTGCTTTAATTCCTTTTCACTTATATTTGGCTTGAAGACGATATATTTATTGGCAGCTTTCTTTAGTTTTTTGAAGTACTTTTCATCCTCTATGAAGCCACTCAATACGAGTTTGAATCCATTTTTCTGAAGGCCGGATCTCTTGAAGGCCTCTATCGCCAGATCCTGTCTTTTATAGTCCGTGAATCTGCTGTTGTAGAGGAAGAATTTTTTGGTTTTTTTGCTGATTTTTACCCCGGATAGATCAAGCGGAGGAGACACCTTGAATACCCTTTCCGTGCTGAAGGTTCCGTGCCTTCTAAATCTATCCTTCACTTCCTCGCTTTGTACAATAGAATAATCTATGTGCTTCCAGGCGATCTTTTCTATTCTTTTGTATATGAATACAATGGGCGGAAGAAGTATCTTATATAGAAGGCTTTTCTTTCTGTAATAGTCGTAGAATTCATGTGCTATTCTCAGTTGTGTATGAGTAAAAGCGATGTTGACCTTGGCATGATTTCTTATCGCGAAAAGTTCAGCTATGCCGGATGTCGAGATCAGAAGTACGTCATATTTGCTCAGATCAACCTTTGTGAAAAGTATATCCATTCCCAGAACTATTCCGCGCATCACTGTGCTGTACTTCCTGTATTCCCTGTTTTTTAGGCGTATTATATTGAACTTCTCGAAATCACTGAAGGTTTTCTCTTTCTCATAGTCGAAGGTGTAAACGTCTATCTTATGCCTCGAATTTTTCAGTATGTTCAGTTCAACTCTTTCCATTCCTCCCTTGCTTTTAATCCAAGGCACAAAGAGAGCTATTTTCTTTACCATATTCATACACAGGTTGAAAAAACCTCACTGTGGCTTATTGGAAATATCATTATCAAGTATGGTGGAGGAGACGAGGAACTGATTGAAGAACTGAAAACACCAGAGGCGGTACCTCCCGATTCATTCAGGACCGTACCATTCTTGTCGATGAGTTTTATCATGAAATTTACATTGTTCATTATTCCTCCACTTGAATTGTAGAAACTGACGTTGTAGTTTACAGTGTCTCCGGATAGCTTAGCTCCGAAATCAACAAAAGATAACGATCTTGACAACCCCACATTTATCACTGCTTTGCCGTTTGAAATATAATTCTTGATGATCACTTTATCTAATCCAGCGGTTGTTGGGAGCAGTCCACTTACATTTGTATCAACCTGCGCAGTGTAGGATCCTGTTGAAGAGGTTATCGTTATAGTGTTTTCACAGAAGAAGGATTTAGCCGGCGATATCTGCGGAAATTCGACATAGAACGAAGCCTGTGCACCACTGCTTTCGGCGTAGACCTGGTCGATTGAGCTTTTCAGTTGGTTTGTGCTCAATTCTAAAGCATTGCTCGACGTGTTTGTTGACGATCCAAAATAATAAGCATACAGAACGAATATCACGGCCGCCAGCACAACCATTCCAACACCTATGATTACTAAGTAATCCGTCGCAAACTGTGATTTTCTGTGCATATCATTATATTGACATCCCTTATTTAAATTCTAGCTTGGGTATTCAATATTATGGTATTTGATTCGCTTGTGGACGGTCTCAGAAGCAGCATACAGAAGATATTAAGATCAACAGGAGGGGAGAAGATAGACGAAGCTTTGATGGATATACGCACCTCCCTTCTTCAGAGCGATGTCGATGTGAAAATAGTCGATGAGTTCATATCAAAGGTAAAGGAAGACCTGAAAGCTAATAAAGGAAAGGGGATGGTCACGAGGGAGAAAGCTATCGATGTAATATACAATAATCTCGTTAAACTTGTCGGTTCAGGCGAGGAAAAAATCTCTATCATTTCTGTTCCATATAAAATACTTTTGGTCGGACTCTTCGGTTCCGGAAAGACAACAACAGCAGCCAAGCTCGCCAATTACTTCAAGAAGAGGGGATACAGTGTACTTCTTCTCGGCCTTGATACCTCAAGGCCGGCCGCATATGAACAGCTTCTCCAGCTTGGAAAATCAATAAATACAAAGGTTTTAGGGGGAGAAAAGTCCTCACTGGACTCAATAAGAAAATACGAAAATGAGTTCAAGAACTTTGATATCATCATAGCAGATAGCGCCGGAAGGGATGCGTTGGATGAGCAATTGATAAATGAGATTAAAAGCGTTCACTCTGTCTTCAAACCGAATGATACAATACTGGTTATACCTGCAGATTTGGGGCAGAATGCTGCTCTTCAGGTATCCGCCTTTCATAAGGCACTTGGAATAAACCACATAATCCTGACCAAAACCGATGGGACTGCGAACGGCGGCGGGGCTTTGACCGCCTCTTATATAAGCGGGGCGAAGGTCGTCTTCATCGGTACAGGCGAAAAGATCAATGCCTTTGAGGAGTTTGATCCGAAGAGGTTTGTCTCCCAGCTTTTAGGTCTTGATAATCTTCAAGAGTTACTGGAGAAAGCTCAGGAAGAGAACATAAAGGTGAATGAGGAAAGCGTCAAAAAGATAGTGAAGGGAGAATTCTCTCTTCTTGACATGTATGATCAGTACGCAAACGCAAAGAAGATGGGTCCCCTCGATAAGGTGGCATCTATGATACCTGGTCTGCCCTCTTCTGGAAGGACAAAGGAATTGATGGAAAAGCAGGGTGAGAACATAGGAAAGTTCATAAATGTGATGGATTCGATGACCAAGGAGGAGTTGGAGAATCCAAAAATAATCGATTCAAAGAGGATCTCAAGGATAGCAAGGGGTAGTGGGCAGGACGAAGCGATAGTCAGGGAGCTTTTGTCACAATACAATAAAACGAAGCAGGTTATGAAGATGTCAAAGAACAGGCAGGTCTCAGATCTGCTTAGGCGTTTTGGTATAAATCTCGGAGGCTGAAGGGATGAAATGTGAGATTTGTGGAAAGGAAATAGAAACAACATTTTTGAACAAAATAAAAGGAAATTATGTAAAGGTGGATGGAAAGGTGCGCATTGTTTGCAATGATTGCTTCAAAAGATACAAGAATGATATCAAATCAAAACTCAAGGGCCCGTAGTTTAGCTTGGATAGAACGGCAGACTTCTAATCTGCATGTCGCAGGTTCAAATCCTGCCGGGCCCAGTGCCAAAAAATATTTTGTTGTGGGGGAAAAGTTTAAATATGATGAACACCTTTCCTATTTATGGTGTTTATGGATCCTTTGGCACAGAACCTTTTCCTCGTCGGAATACTTTTTGTAGCCGTCGCTTATTATCTCACAAAAGTTTATTTGATGAGAAAAAACAGGGACAAGGAGGCAAATAATACCTCTTTTGGTTACTTCCTTATCATTCTTGGGGTTCTTTTAGGAGTATATGGCCTGTTCTATAGTTTGTTGTGGCCTACACCAATGACTGGATCGTATGATATTTTGTTCGGGGATTCCATGGTCGTGCTCGCCTTTTTGGCGGTGCTTGGAGGCTATAACCTTCTGAAGTCTGGAGAGCTGCTGTCTCCGTACATCGGTTTAGCTGCCTTCTTTGGTGGAATATACAACATTATTGCTGGTGTCTCTGCATACCTGCTTGGTATGACAGACGCGCCTTTGATGATGCTTGGTCTGTATCTTGCCTCTGGACTTGCTGGTGTCTTTCTTCTTCCTTTGGTCTATACCAAGAATAAATCTCTTGTTGCATTAATTGTCATACTTTTGATAATCGCTGCGATCGTATCATTTGTTATCGGTGGAATGGCAGTGCCTGAGCACCTTGCTAGTTTTGCACATGCGACTGGCAGTTCATAGAGGTTCTTGATTTTAATGAATATTTTTAAATATTAGTGGTGATTGATTTGTTTTTATGAGAATAGTTGATATAAGTTGTAGGAAAATTCTAAATTCGAATACAAACTATACGATCGAGGTTAAAGTACATACAGGGGACGGCATATTTAGAGGCTCATCGCCGGCAGGCGAAAGCACCAGTCAATACGAAGTAAAGCAGTTCAAGCTTTCATTGGACAGCACCGTATCCAAGTTTAATGCTTTCATTTCAAAGCTTAAGGGGAGAGAGATCGTCAGTATGAACGACATTTACTCCATAGAAAGAGAGGTTCCGGAGGAGTTCATAGGCGGCCCTTCTTTGTCTTTGTCCTATGCACTCATGTATGCGTTGAGTTACAGTCTGAAACAGGAGCCATATCAGCTGCTTGGAGGCAAGCACACCGTTTTGCCGATATGTAAGATGATAGGAGGGGGAGTTCATACATCCGATTTAGGAATGGACATTCAGGAGATACTGGTGACGACATTATCGGACAACCTTGAGGAAAGTCTGGATGGGACGATCGCTGTGTATAATGAAGTAAAGCGTCTCCTATCCGAGAAGACGCTGAGCTATCTTGGCGCCGTTGATCCGGAAGGCGGCCTGGTCTCAGCACTTGACAACTACGAATCCTTAAAGATAGTTGATAAAGCCGTTGGGAATGTGATAGAGAGGACGGGCTTGGATATTCGGATGGGGATCGATGCGGCGGCTTCAACCTTCTACAGGGATGAAAAATATGTCTATAAGAAGCCTCTTTATGGGAAGAAAGAATTGACAAGGCAGGAGCAGATAGATCTGATGATCAAATTAGCAAATGAATTTAATCTTTACTATGTGGAGGATCCGGTTGATGAGAACTTTTCCGAGGGATATAAAGAGATTATGAACCACATAGACGGCTATGTTGTAGCGGACGATCTTACCGCGACGGAAACAGAGAGACTGGAAAGGTTGCATGGGAGCATCAATGCAACACTGATAAAACCCAATCAAGTTGGGCTTGTTTGGAAGTTTGTTGAATACTCGAAGCTTGCAGACAAGTACAATCTTTTGAAAATAGTGTCTCACAGATCAGAGGAGACGAACATAGGCATCCTTTCAGACATCGCCGTCGGTCTCGGTGCAAGGCATATAAAGATAGGTATAAATAGAGGAGAAAGAATAGAAAAGTTAAATAGACTGATGGAGTTAGAATAAATTTATGTTGAACAAATCCGATAGGCAGGAAATGTATAAGAACAATGGAGTCAGGATTGGAGCTAAAAATTCGAATGCTTTCCTTAAGGATTTCATCTTCAAGAGAATACCGAACAGGTTTGTGATATTTGACATCAAAGCCATAGATGAACGTGTCAGGGTAGCAGCCAAGCTTCTCTCTCAATACAAGAGAAAGGACATACTTTTGGTATGTACATTGGATGATGCATATTATGCTGTTTATAACTTTGTGAAGCTCCTGAATGTAAGTGTCAATTTTGGCAGGTACCTGGCTGGATCACTCACCAATCTGACCTACAAGAATTTCTTTGAGCCAAAAATATTGTTTGTGACCGATCCAAACACAGGCAGGAGGGCTATAAATGATGCTAGAAAGAATAATCTTCCTATCATAGCCATAGCCGATTCAGACAGCAGATTGAATTACATTGATCTTATCATCCCAGGCAACAACAAAAAGAAAGAGAGCGTAGGTACAATATTATATCTTCTTGCCTACGACATGGCTACAGAGGCAGAGAGACAAAAGCTGAATAGCGTCACCTTCGAGGATTTCATTTCAAAGGAACTTGATTTTTAGATTTATGGGTTTTGTCGATATTTATGTTGGAGATAAAAAAGTAGCGGAGAAAGTTAAGAACTGTTCAAGGTTTTATCAGAAAGTGCTTGGCCTTATGTTTGTGAGTTCTCCAAAAGGTGGCGCCTTCCTGCCTGGAGTCAAGGACATACACATGAATTTTGTGAGGTTTCCCTTGAAGATAATCTGGTTGGATAAGGACATGATTGTTTTGAGGGTGGTGAGAGCGAAACCGTGGGGATTGTACAACGGGCCGGAGGGTGCGAGGAATGTTCTTGAATTGCCTGTGGACAATCAGTTTAATTTTCAAGAGGGGATGCAAATTTCGATAAAGAAGTATGAACGAATATAGATTTAATTTCGTTAACAAAAATATAATAACAACAAAGCTGAATAAGTTCAATTTTGTTCTTCCTTCGATGTCAAGAGTAAATATCGACTCCAACAGGATTCATATTGAACTTAAGGAACCAGAATTGGACGCTTCAAATGAAGACCTTTTGCCCTTGCTGAGGAAATCGGTGAGCAATTTTAGAGATTTTCAGGTTGTTCTCGCTTCAGGCGGAATAGATTCATCAATAATTGCAAAGCTATTGAATGAATTCAATTCAGATGTTCAATTGATAACCTGTGGAACTGAAAACAGCGAGGACCTTTTCTATGCGAGGATTTTGGCAAAAAGCATGGGAAAGGAGCTGATAGAAGTTAAATTGGATGAGAAGAAGGTGGAAGAAACAATAAGAGCGCTGAGAAATCTTAAGTTTGGGACTTATGATATACTCTTAGGAATAGTTGAATACAACGCTCTCAATATGGCATATCAGCTTGGCTTCAGGAAAATTGTCACCGGTGCGGGAAGCGATGAAGCCTTTTTTGGTTATTCACTTTACAAGGGAATGGAGCAAAAGGAGGCGAACAGATACAGGCTTTACAGGGTCAGTAGGCTGAGCGATACTGACCTGTTGAGGATGCACATATTAGCGGATCGTTTTGGGGAGGAAATAGGCCTTCCATATCTTGACGATGGCGTATTGGGATTCGCATTTAGGAATGTGCACGAATACGATGGCAAATCCTCCCTTAGAAGGATCGCCGAGGAGATAGAATTACCGGGTGATCTGATAAATAGAGGTAAGAAGGCGATGCAATATGGAAGTGGAGTCACTGCTCTGCTTGAAAGTCTTTCTCGCTCAAAGGGCTTTAATAGCATCCCTGCATTAATAAAAGAGGTGTAAAAATATGATAAAGATAAAAGCGATAGGTGGATACAGTAAGATCGGAAAAAACATGACTGCTATCTATATCGATGATGAGATCGTGATAACAGACATGGGTGCCGACATGGAAAAACTTGTCGAGCTCCAGGATGAAAATGTAAACGTTTCTACTAAGGACAAAGAGCTTCTGATCGAAAGAGGCGTAATACCCGACGATATAGATTTTTTTGAAAAGAATAGAAATAAGGTCAAGGCGATAGTTATTACGCATGGGCATTTGGATCATATATGGGCCGTTCCCTTCTTGGCTTCTAAATACAATTGTCCAGTGATAGCCACTCCTTTCACAATAAAGGTGATAGAGCACTTGATGTCTGATTTCAATGTGAGATACAATAGGATCATCAAATTGAATACAGGCACAAAGTACAAGATATCAGATAATCTAGTCGTTGAGCTTGTTAATATAACCCACTCTATACCTAACAGCTCAATGATAGCTATACACACAAAATATGGGGTAATTATGTATGCGAATGACTGGAAGCTTGACAATACCCCGACGCTTGGCAGTCCTCCAGATTACAGGAGAATGAATGAATTAAGGAAAGAGGGGATATTCGCCTTGATCTCGGATTCCACGCGTGTTGACAGGGATGGTTACTGTTTTTCAGAGAGCATCGTGAAATCGATGCTCGAAGACGTTATAACAAGGAACCAGGAAAATAGGACAATATTCGTCACGACCTTTGCTTCTCATATAGCTAGGCTGAGGAATATAAATCAAACAGCGAGACATCTTAGAAGGTCTGTGTTTATCTTCGGAAGAAGCATGGATATGTACATAAATGCAGCGGTTTCAAGCGGAATAATTTCGCGTGATACCTTGCCAAAAGTTATAACCAGAAGGGAGGATATAAATAGGGCCTTGCGTTTGGTCAGGGAAAATCCAAGCAAGTACCTCATAATTTGTACAGGTCATCAGGGAGAGAAAGATTCTTTTCTGGATAAGCTCTCCTCAGGAGCCTACAATTATAAGTTGTCCTCTGAAGATGGCATAATTTTCTCGTCAGAAACTATACCGACCCCAGTAAATATAGCGAATAAGATGGCTTTGTTGAAGAAACTTGAGGTTAGCGGTGCAAGGATAGCAGACAACGTCCATGTTTCAGGTCATGCTTACAAAAATGATCTGAGAACCTTCCTGAAGATACTATCTCCAAAGCATTTTATCCCCTCCCACGGAGGTGTTGATAAGATAAGCGCTGCGATAAACGTTTCGAACGAATTTGGATACGAGTTGAATAAAACGTCTCACATATTATTGGATGGTCAGGAACTGGAACTGTTATGATCTCATTAGATACGGATGAGGAAATAGTCAGGAAAGTCACTGAAAAATGGGAGAAGACAAATTCGTTTAGATTTAATATCGACTCTGATAAGCCGGTATTTTCTATAGATACCCCTCCACCTTACATAAATGCCATCATACATGTTGGGAATGCGATGGATTATATCATAAATGATGCAATTGCAAGGCTGGAGAGATTGAATGGGAAGGAGGTCCTTTTTCCATTTGGGCTAGATAAGAATGGTCTTCCTATAGAGGTTCAGGTCGAAAAGGAGTATAAGGTAAATATTCTCAACACAGACAGAGAAAAGTTTCTAAATCTATGCAATGAATTATTGAAAAGATACAGCAATGAAAGCAAGACAGCGATGATAAAATTGGGAATCTCCTTCAATAATTTTTCTTTTGGTGATTCGATAGGTGATGCATATGAGACCGATAGTAATCTTTTCAGAAGCACAACGCAACAGATTTTCATAGATCTTTGGAAAAAAGGATACATATACGAAGACAAAAAAATAGTAAATTATTGTCCCGTTTGTCATACAACGATAGCGGATAGTGAGGTTGAATATGAGGAGGCAGACACATCCCTTTACAGAATAAAAGTCCTAGTGGATGGAACTGAAAAAGAGATCGCAACGACAAGACCTGAGATGATCCCTGCATGTGTTGCTTTGGTGGCCAATACATCAGATGAGAGGTTTAAGGGCCTGAAAACAGCAAAGATGCCGATCACGAATGCGAGCGTCCCCGTGATCTTTGATGAATCAATAGACAAAAACTTTGGTACAGGACTGATGATGCTCTGTTCATACGGAGATAAGCACGATCTTGAACTGATCAGAAAACATGGCCTTCAGGAGAAAATAATAATAACTGAAGAGGGAAGGATAAAGAATACCTCCCTTCGCTATGATGGGATGTTGATAATTGAGGCACGTAAAAGCATAGTTGAAGATCTGAGATCAGCGGGCTATCTTATAGGGGAGGAGAAGATTCATTCGCAGCATCCAATATGCTGGAGATCCAAGACACCTATAGAATTCATACCTGAAAAAGAGTTCTATGTCAAACAGAAGGAATTCAAAGAGGATCTCTTATCCTTGTCCATGAAGATGAAGTTTTATCCGGAATCGTCTAGGCAGATACTTTTAGATTGGATCAACAGTATAGATCAAGACTGGCCTATTTCGAGGACTAGGTACTATGGGACGGAGATACCCTTATGGAAATGTATGGACTGTGGAGAGTATTTATTTGTGGAGGATGGAAAGTATCATCAGCCGTGGAAAGAGCCTTATCCGAACGGAACATGTCCGAAATGCGGAAGTAAAAATATAGTCGGGGAAAAGAGGATTCTGGACACATGGTTTGATTCCTCAGGCACAAACATGTTCATAGCCGGTTTCATGCGCAATAACTCTTTCTTTGACAGGGCATACCCGGTTTCTGTGAGGATACATGGGAAAGAGATAGTTAGAAGCTGGACATTTTATTCCCTACTTAAATCCTATATTTTGAGAAAGGAGGTCCCATTTAAGGAAGTTGTGGTTCATTTTCATGTGGTTGATCAAAAAGGAGAGAAAATGTCAAAGAGCAAGGGAAATACCGTAACAGCTATCGATGCACTGAAATCTATACCTCCTGATGCTTTTAGACTTTGGGTTTTCTTGAGCGGAAATCCACTCGAGGGAGACATAAGGTTCAGCCAGGACAAGATAAATGAAGCAAAGAGAATTATAAACAAGGTGAAGAATCTCGCGAAATTCCTGTCGCAATTTGAGTATGCAGAGACGAAGGAGATAGGTGATTTTGATAGGATGGTGATGGAATATTTCAACTGGATCTACAATTCAATTTTAGAAGACTTTAATAGATACGATTTCTTTTCAGGTTTATTGAGGTTGAAAAACTTCTTAATCAATGTTTTTGCAGATCATGTGGTGGAACTACGTAAATCAGCTCTGTATCGCGGAGAGAAGCCCCCCGCATATGTTTTAAATTACATCCTTAAGAATTCCCTTATTTTGATGAACCCGTTGGCTCCTTTCACGTCAGATTATCTATTTGATGTTCTTTTCAGATCTGATATAAACAAGGAGAAATTTGAGCTAAAGGAACCAGAAGCTGATCATAGTCAAATAATAGAAAAGATAGTTGAGTTGGATAGTAGCATATGGAAATACAAGAAGGATCACGGTCTATCCTTGAATTCCCCGATAGAGTCATTTAAATTGGATAAAGAGCTGGTTGGATATAAAGATATATTCTCAGATGCACATAAAGTGAAATCATGGTCAGTGTAAAGGCGAAAGGGCTCTCGATAGGTGAGAGAGAACTTAGATTAAACGGGAATAAAGTGAAGGATCTATTAACTAAATTAAATTTAACGGATGATGCTGTCATAATAGTAAATAAAGAAGGAGAAATACTGACTTCAGACAGAAATCTGAAAGAGGGAGAGGAATTGACGGTCATAGAGGTTTTTTCAGGGGGATAAATATGCGTTGTCAAATCTGTGGAGAGGAAGCCATTATATCCACCTCTAACGGTACCTTTTGTAGAGAGCATTTTCTGGTTCATTTTGAGAAGGAGGCCTTAAACACAATAAAACGCTTCAATCTCATAGAAAAAGGAGAAAAGATAGCCGTGGCGAATTCAGGCGGAAAAGACTCACTTTCTCTTTTATTTTTCTTATCTAAGTACTTCAAGAAAAGCAATGAAATAATTTCAATCACAATAGATGAGGGAATTGCAGGTTACCGCGACAAGACCATAGAAACGATGGAGAAATACACAAAGATGCTTGGAATAAAGTACAAAATATATTCATATAAAGATTTCTCCGGCATGACTTTGGATGAGATCACGAAACGTACAGATTCTATTCCTTGTAGCATATGTGGAACATTCAGGCGTTACCTTTTGAACTACGCTGCTATGGAGAATAAAGCCGACAAGCTGGCAACAGCCCATAATATGGATGACGAAGCAGAAAGCATAATTATGAATCTTATACAGAACAATTTTGACAATCTTATTCGATCTGGTCCAATAAGCGGCGTGGTGAAGGACGAGGGTTTTGTTACTAAGATAAAGCCCTTCATTTTTCTAAGCGAAAAGGAGACGATGCTTTATTCAATTTTAAATGGAATTTTGGCCCTGCATACACCATGCCCGTACGCAGAGTTTGGAATAAGGAATCAGGTTTCAAAAGAGATCAAGGTTCTGGAGGATGCGCTACCTGGTTCAAAGAGAAAGATGATTGAGAAGGCGATAGAGTTAAAGGCAAGATTCAAAGACAGTGAACAGAAAAAAATTAATCATTGTAAGATATGCGGCGCTCCTGCCTCTGGTGAAATATGTGGGGTCTGTTCGATTAAGATGATGCTTGGTCAGTGAAAGTTTTTTGGTCTGCGATAAAAAGGTTAAATATCATTAATTTTATTAGTATTTATGGTCGAAGTGGCTCAGAGTATGGATTTGAAATCCTACGATCAATACAGAAAAAGCATTGAGGAGTTCAATGCATCTATAAAATCCGCTTTTGCTGATGTTTACAACAAGCTTTCCGCAATTTCTGATCTAAATAGCAGGATAAGCAGAACCGTCAATGATATATCCACGCTTAATACAAGGATCTCGCAGATAGAGGAAAAACAGAATAGGCAGGGTCAGCAGGAGGCTGACGATATATTAAGACTGAATCAGGCTCTCGATGCAACCTACAAGAATTTATCTTCTCAAATCAATGCATTATCCGTTTCTCAAAGCGATCTGAATGGTAAGGTGAACAAGCTTTCAGACACTCTTTTCAAGGGTCTTCCAGCCATCAATGCGACCGTAGATGAGGTCGGTAAAATAAAGACAGAATTTGCTGATATCAAGGCCAGGTTCAATGAGCTATCTAATCGTCTGGATGCTTTTAATGTGCAGATGAACGGCTTGCAGCTAAAGATAGACGGTTTTAATTCTTCTTTCAAATCTGTTGAGTCAAATCTTTCATCGATGCAGGCGAATCTCCTCGATTTCATAAATGTTGCGAATGCAGTAAATTCAACGCTTTCTCGCCTCGATCCAGATACAATAGCTATAAACTTCCAGCACCATGAAGATAGGATCAAGGTTTTAGAGCAAGAGATAAACAACATGATTGACGAGAACAAGAAGATGCATGAAGATCTTTCAGATGCACTGAAGAGATTATCGATAATTAAACCAGCAAACATAGAAAAACTATTGGAGCAGGCAGGGAACGTGCTGAACGCCTCTGAAGAGCAAGGCAGAAAGGTCGAGGCGACGGCTGCTCACGTTGATTCTGTTTTTGAACAACTTGATAATTATCTTAAGAAGATAAATGATGTTTCTACACGCACCAATGAGCTAAATTCAAAGCTCTTTGATTTATCTGCAGTTATTGACGGATTGAATTCGAAGATAGCGACATCAGCTACAAAGGAAGACATCATGGAAATCAACAAGAAAATAAGCGATTTGGCTGATAACCTTCTAGCATTGAATCAAAAACTTAATGATTCAATCAAGCCCGGCGTCAATCCGCAATAGTCAAAATGGAAAGAGAGAAAAGCAGAAAATTGTTCAAAGATAAACCGCTTTCTAGAATAGTACTTAGCGAATTCGAAAAACCGAGTTCAGATTATTTTACAAATCTGCGAAGGTTTTGCATCTCTCTTGGTTTGATAAACCCAGGAGAAAGTAGGATAGGCGTCGTTTATATCCTAGATATACTTCTTAAAGCACGTAATAAAGACAAGAGCGGAATGGATAGCTATAGCATCATGAAATCTCTGTATGGAAGAAATGTAAAGATAGTTTATGCGAATGTACTGAGAGACCTCAGAAAACTGATAGACGTTGGTATTGTTGAAAAAATCGATGGAAAGTATAGAATAAAAGAGAACATGCAATTAGCAGAGATAATCAGCGAGTTCGTTAGACCATATATTGTTGATAGGATACTGAAACGTGTATCTTATTACGCCGAAACGATAGATAACCAAGTGAACAGGAAAAAGACTATTTGACCTGGCGCATCAATTCAAAAATCTTTTTGCCTTTGTCCGTAAGCTGTATCATTCTCTTGTGTTTTGTGTCCTCTGTCTTTACAAGCCCGTATTTTTCCATTTTTGCTACTAGTTTTGTGATGTATGAATAACTGCAATCGGCCTTTTTTGCGATCATTGCAGCGTAGCTGTTTGAATGATCATAGTAAAGTGTTTTCAGGAGCAAGTAAGGTTTATCATAGAAAAGAAGTTTTGCGACATCAGAGTATGTAGATCTCGTTTTCATAAACTTAATAATAGGATTTTGTGTATAAAAACTTATTTTCAATCTTTGATTGGCCATCTGATTTAAAAATTTTCACTCGTTCCAAATTCATTCGCAGAATAATTTGTGAAAATTACAAATTTTGATCATAGCACTTTACTTCAATAATATTTTTAAACTAGAATTTCATCGTATTAGTTAATAATAAAAACGTTCAAAGAAATCCGAACGTCGCCCAAACGTTCAGATTTTTGATCGAAACAGTACACGCCCAAATGTACTTTTCTTTATGCAAAATATATGAAAGAACTAGTATATAAAGCTTTCGGTTGGTGTCCGAAGGCCGAAGATTCTAGTTCGGAGGAGGGAAAATGGTGATGGATATACTGGTGGAAAGTGCTTTACAGGCCAGCAGAGAAAATAAAGCGTCTGACGAAACGCTCTTCAGTCAGGCCTTGATTAAGGTTGTTGGCATTGGTGGAGCTGGAAACAACATGGCCAGTTGGTTGCATAAGAAGGGTGTGAAGGGGGCCGAAATTATTCTTGCGAATACTGATCAGGTGCAACTGAATGCAAGGAGCGGAGATAAGAAACTACTGATAGGTAAGGAGACAACCCGTGGATTGGGAGCTGGTGGTTTCCCTGAGAAAGGTAAACAGGCGGCTGAAGAATCAGCCAAAGAACTTAAAGATGCGCTACGCGGTGCGGATCTTGTCTTTCTGTGCGCTGGTCTTGGCGGTGGTACAGGAACTGGTGGTATTCCGGTTGTTGCGAAGATAGCAAAAGAACTCGGAGCGATCGTAATCAGTACAGTGACGATGCCATTTAAGACGGAAAGGAAACGCGTCGAGAATGCAGAATTAGGTCTTCAGGAATTGAGGGAAAATTCCGATACTGTTATCGTTATAGATAACAATAGACTTGTGAATTTAGCTGGTACCTTACCAATAGATCAGGCATTCAACGTAGCGAACGAAGTGGTTGCGACGATGATTAAAGGAATTGTTGAAACCATATCTGTTCCATCCCTGGTGAACCTTGATTTCGCTGATATAAAGGCGATAATGAATAAAGGAGGGGTTTCGGTGATAGGAATAGGTGAGACTGATGCATCCGATTCTCGTGTCGAGGAGGTCGTGAGGCGTGCGCTTAACAATCCTCTTCTCGATGTTAGTTACAAGGGTGCAAAAGGTGCGCTTATACACATAACAGGCGGGCCTGATCTTACTCTGTCTGAAGTCAATCAGATAGGTGAACTGGCTACTCAGTCCCTTGATCCTGACGCCGTCGTAATCTGGGGCGCGAGGGTCGATGAAGGATTCTCCGGAAAACTTAGGGTCATGACGATAATAACAGGCGTTAGTTCGCCTTATCTGTTAGGCCCTGAAGATACAGCTACCGTATCGAAGACCAACATGGCCATAAACAAGGAGCTCGGAATCGAGATCCTTAAGTGAAGACTGTTTACACAAATACAAGTCCTCCACTCCGATTGGGGAGTCTCGTCTCCCCAATCTTTTTTTTGTTTTTTGATTGAAAGCTTTAAAAGCGAAGAATTCTATAATTATTCTCATGGAAAATTGGTATAGATTTTATAAACAGCAAACGAATCGCGACATAAAGATAGGCCCTTATGAGATAATTTATAAGAGCAAGCACCAAAAGGAAGAGTCGAGCGAGCCTGGAAAGACACCTTCAAGTGTGGATAAGGAAAGTGTGAAGTTATTGAAGGATGGACAGAAGATAAGGCTGCATAAAGATCTAAAGAAGAGGCTGATAGAGGCCCTTTCCAGGGAAAACCTCGAGGAAATATACGGTCTTCTGCCGAAGTGATTCGTTTTTGCGTTAGATCGGATACGCAGAAATTAAGTGATTGTAGTAGTTGTGATTTTGATTGAGTTTCTCGAGCCTTGAAGAGTTAAATATTGAAATTGATTATTCTCAGACATGGTAGAGGATATAAATCAGTGGAAAAATGATCTTCTTCA